>JAQSWC010000190.1 GCA_029266815.1 Paucimonas sp. | reverse complement strand
TCCATCGATGACTGGCCCGCCATGACAAAACTCGGTTTCTACATGAAGGAAGAAGCCAAGGGATTTTGAAAGCCGGTCACAGTTAAGATCAGATACCCATCGGGGAGGGCAGGTTTGAAACCTGGCCCCCCGTCATTCCGGTGTTCACAGTTTCCCCTAGAGTCCTGAACCAGTTTCGTATAAGAGAAACAGCACCATGAGCCTTGCCGCATCCAAGCCGACTGTTTCTGCGGCTCCTGCCAAAGTCGCCGTGCGTCTGGCGGGGTTGTGGAAAACCTATCCCGGCGGCGCAAGCCCTGCGGTCAAGGATCTTTCCCTCGACGTACTGCACGGCGAGATAGTAACTCTGCTTGGTCCGAGCGGCTGCGGCAAGACCACGACATTGCGCATGGTCGCGGGGTTGGAGACCCCCGACGCCGGCGATATTTTTTTCGGCGAGCAAGCGGTCGTTATCAGTTCGCGGCGAATCTCTCTGCCGCCCAATAAGCGCAACGTCGGAATGGTCTTTCAATCCTACGCCATCTGGCCGCACATGACGGTGGCGCAAAACGTCGCCTTCCCCCTCAAAGCGCGCAGATTTCCGAAGAATGAAATCAAAGATCGCGTGCTGCGCGCGCTCGATCTCGTCGGCCTGGCGGGATACGAAGATCGCCCGGGCCCGCTCCTGAGCGGCGGCCAACAACAGCGAGTCGCGTTTGCCCGCGCGCTGGTTACCGAGCCGCGCGTTCTGCTACTCGATGAACCCTTCAGCAATCTGGACGCCAAGCTGCGCGAGCAGATGCGCATCAGCGTGAAGCTCTTACAAAAACGGCTTCACATTGCGATGTTGTTTGTCACCCACGATCAGATCGAAGCGCTGAGCCTGTCGAACCGCATCGCACTGATGAATTTCGGAGTCGTGCAGCAACAAGGCGATCCGCGCCTGCTTTACGAAAAGCCAGTCAATGAATTCGTGCGCGACTTCGTCGGCAGAACCTTGCTCTTCAGAGGCACAGTGCAAAGCAGCAATCCGTCCGGGCAGATGGCGATTGCACTCGCCGGTGCGCGCGACTGCGTCGTCTTCGGACGCTGCTACAACCCGGGCGGCATGAAGAATGGCGCATCGGTGTATATTGGCGTTCGTCCCGAAGATGTCGACATTCAGGCTGCGCTCGGCGCCGACGCCCCCGCAGGCATGATCGGCGGCATAACCCAGGCCGCCCTTTTCGTCGGCGAGCGCATCGAGTATCAGGTGGAGGTCGACGGCCAGGGGATGATCATGATCTACGGCGAACGCCACAAGCCGGTCGATGAAGGCAGTAAAGTATGGTTGAAGCTCCGTCCCGAAGGCCACACGGCGTGGGCATCGGATTGGTCGCACAAAGAAGAGTGATTGGCTTTGGGTATGCCACAGGCCCAAGGTAATCGGAATCTTTGGAGGAAATAACTCATGCTGGATAGTCACGCGCAAAAACACCACCGGAACCTCGATACAAGGATTGGGAGTGTCGTGGGGCGTTGCCCTACCCGCCTGCTCGTTTTGCTGGTGCTTTTCTTTTTCAGAGCGGCTGCGGCATTTGCCGCAGCCGCGCCGCAAGCATCCGCCAATTTCGAGCAGGAATGGGCGAAGCTGATCGCTGCCGCCAAGCAAGAAGGCACGCTTTCGGTCGCTTCCGGAGGCGCTCCCTCGCGTCAGTACCGGCCAGTAATGGATGCCTTTACCAAGAAGTTCGGCATCAACGTCGAAGTGTCCACCGGCAACGCCATCGACACGGTCAATCGCGTGCTCGCCGAACGTAAAGCCGGCAGATACACCGTCGACGTGGCGTTGATCAGCGTGCGCGAAAACCAGCAACGGCTGGTGCCCTCGGAATCTGTGATGCCTTTTGCGCCATTGCTGATTCATCCCGAAGTAGTGAACACTTCGCTTTGGTATGGCGGCAGGCATTGGTACGGCGACAAAGATTCAAAGTTCGCTTTTATCTATCATGCGGCGGTCGAGGACCAGTACGAAGTCTGGTTCAACAGCGACAAGCTCAAAGAAGCCGATATCCTCAGCGTCAAGAAACAAACCGACATCTTCGACCCGCGTTGGAAGGGCAAAATCCAGGGCCAGGGAATGGGCGATCCATCCGGGATTCGCCAGATGATCGATTCCTACTTCGAGCCCGACCGCGGCCCGGATTGGGTTAAAACCTATCTCACCAGCGCCGGCGTAACCTTCTCCGACGACCGCAGAATTTTGGAGACCTGGCTGGTCGGCGGCCGATTTTCCGTGCAGTTCGTCTCCACCGCCGAGGAAGAGCTGCGCGCATTGGCCAAGAAGGGTTTACCAGTCAAGCAGGTGTTCTTACCCAAAGAGGCGGGCATGATCCGGGCCGCCGGATCCGGCTGCTGCATCTCTGCTTTCGCCAACCCGCCTCATCCAAACGCGGCGAAACTCTTCGTCAACTGGTTCCTGTCCAAGGAAGGCCAAACGCTCACCCACATGATGATTCCCAATATCGACCGCTCATCGTTGCGCACTGACGTGCCAGTCGGCCAGGTGGTCGCCGATCAACAACGCAAGCCCGGCAAGCAGTATACCTTCCCCGACGCCGAGCCCGGCATCGGCGCGAAGCACGAAGAAGCTCAGAAGTGGATCTTCAAGATTTGGGAATCCCGACAGAAATAAGAAACTGTTCCAAACGTTCCAACAGTTCCAAAATGTTCCAATCGTTAGCAGCCAGATAGCACTGCATCGATCGAAACACCTGGAACGATTGAACCACTGGAACCTCTGGAACTAATTAGCTGCCGTGGACCAATCCCCCACCCTGGAGCAATTGACCATCGAGCGACGCGCAGTGGCGCCGCGTCTGACCAAAGGTCATTTTATCATGGCCGTGCTGCTTATCTCGCTCGGCTATTTTCTCATCTGGCCGGTGCTCATTCTGTTAATCAACAGCTTCAACGCCGCCAATGACTGGTTTGTCGAGCCACGGCGGTGGGGAGTCAATCACTGGATCAATGCCTTTCATCGTCCCGGCCTGATCACTTCCCTTGGCAACTCGCTGCTCGTCTGGTTTCTGACCGTTAGCATCAGCTTCCCCATCGGCGTCGCCATCGCCTGGCTGCTGGCGCGCACCAAAATTCCCTTCAGCCACACGTTGGAATTTCTTTTCTGGGTTTCTTACATGGTGCCGGCGCTGCCCACGACGATCGCCTGGATTACCTTGCTCGATCCCGATATCGGCGTGATCAACGTCGGATTGAAGAATCTTTTTCACTTGGAGCACGGACCGTTCAATATTTTTAGCGTGCCGGGAATCGTCTGGGCCAACTTGATGGGCCACGGCATCTCGATCAAAGTCATGCTCTTGACCCCGGCGTTCCGCAACATGGATTCCACCCTCGAGGAAGCCGCCCGCGTCGGCGGCGCAAGCACTTTAAGAACGCTTTTCAGAGTCACCCTACCGCTGATGATCTCGCCGATGGTGATGGTTTTCGCCCTGCAGCTGCTGCGCGTATTTCAATCGTTTGAAACGGAATACCTGCTCGGCATGCCCTTCGGTTTCTTCGTCTATTCGACCAAGATTTTCGCCTTGGTGCGAAACCAGATTCCCAACTATGGCGAGGCCACCGTGCTGGCGAGCCTCACGTTGCTGATGATTGCCTTGATCATTCCGCTCCAGCGCTGGATTTTACAGCGGCGCCGCTACACCACGATCACCGGCAGCTTCCGTCCCGGCCTAATCGATCTCGGCCGATGGAACTACGTTACGTTGGGCGCGATCGCATTATTGCTCGCGCTCTTGACGGTGGGGCCGCTGGCGATCCTGGTGCTGGGTAGCTTCATGCAGCGAATCGGTTACTTCGTCTTGGGATATACCCTCGATCACTGGCGCTTCGTCTTGAGCGATCCGGTGTTCGTCAAGGCATTGCGGACGACCCTGATACTGGCCGTGACAGCGGCGGTTTGCAGCCCGCTCATCTTCTCGGTGCTCGCTTATATCCTGGTGCGCAGCCGTTTGCCCGGACGGGGCGCACTGGATCTGATGATCTGGAGTGCCGGCGCCATTCCCGGCATTCTCGCAGGGCTCGGCCTGTTATGGGTTTTCATCGGCACGCCCGGACTGAACTTTCTGTTCGGCACTATCTGGGCGCTGATCATCGTCGTCATCCTGCAAGGTAAGACCACCGGCGTCAACATCATGAAGGGCGTGCTGGTGCAAGTAGGCGCCGACATGGAAGAGGCTGCGCGTGTCTCCGGCGCCGGCTGGATCAGAACCTATTGCCGCATCTGGCTGCCGCTCTTGATGCCTACCCTGATTTTGCTGGCGGTGATGAATTTCGTCAGCGCCGCGGGCGCCACCAGCAGCATTATTTTGCTTGCTTCCCGGGACACCATGACGCTCTCGCTGATGGCATTGGAGTTGTCTTCCGCGGCGGTCAGCAATCGCGAAGCCGCGAGCATCATCAGCATTTTTATAATTCTGTTTACCGTCGCCGGCGCTCTTGTCGTCCGCTATTTCGGTGCCCGCCTGGGGGTTCGCCACGACATGCATGCCATTGAAGGCGCTCCACAAGCGGCCCTGCAGATGCGAAATCAGTAGGGTGCCCAGCTGTAATACTGTGCTTGCTACTCTCGAAAGGCGCATTCGGTTTTTGTTTACAAGCAACCGCAATCAGGAGTAGTATCCGGCCAGTCTTATGATGATGGGAATTTTATCATTCCTGATTTCGTTTCTGCTCGCCGCCAATGCCTTGGCTAATCCCTATCTGGCCAAACCAGGGGAAAAGCCTCTTTCAATGCGCGTATCCACGTGTGCGGTGTCCGGCGGTTTCGTGCATCTCTACACCGCGCTGGAT
>JAQSWC010000189.1 GCA_029266815.1 Paucimonas sp. | reverse complement strand
GAGCCCGATATGGGTTTTACCGGTGGCGACATTACCGGAATTGTCAATATTTGCGGCGACCCTCCACGGCTTTTCATCATCAACCGACACCAATGCATCGACTTTCTCTTCCTGCCCTGCACTTTTCAGCTGGACATTGGTGCGCTTGGCGGGATTCTGGTTAGCGTTTTGCAGGTTGGAGGACATTTCCGGAATATTGGGTACTTCGCCTTCACGCAATGAAGGAAGGCTGCGTCGTACGTTCTCTTCATTGAATAACCGATTTCCTGTAAAATTGATCTTGCCGATTCGTGCCTGCACCACCTTCAAATGCACAATACCCTGATTCAATTCCTGCTCGGGCAGAAGAACTTGAACCACCGGATATCCGCGGCGACGATAAGCATTCTCCAACGCTTCCACTGCCTGCTGTACATCGCCAAAGCTGCGCTGCTCTCCAACATACGGAGATAGCAATTTTTCAACCTCCACCGCGGGCAGCAATGTATTTCCTTCTACTGCATAACGCGTAATCTTGAACCGACCTATCGGATCGTCGGCCACATCTGTTGCGTGAACGGAAAATACAGCGCCCGCAATGAGCGTTCCCGCAGTGAAATGCGCTAGCAGAGATTTCATATCGATGGTTCTTCTATTGGGCTTGCTTAAGACGGCATGGCGTGCCGGTTTGCTACATGTACTCGGCGCCAATCTTGGAAGGCGTGTTAACAGGCTGCAAAACGAGTCAATTATTCACTTAATTTTGTTTTGGAGCAATTTCGGCATTGTCGACGATGGTAAGAAAAACGCGGCTTTTCGTGCAATCCCATAAATGTGTATTTTTATCAGCAAAAAGTTGACAAATTAAACACGACGAAGAGTAAAGATTTCCATAAAAAAACAATTCGCATTCCGATATTTTTGCGAGTGATGTTCAATACTGAAACCCGGGAAAACGACATGCCCGATAGAAAACCCTTCTAAGACCACCGCGTCATCTTTAGCAAAACAGGTGCGTCAGATCGCGCCAGGTCATCAACGACGAGTTTTCTTTGATGTCTGTCGTTTCCTCCTGCCGGCTTTTCAGCGCATCACATAAGAGAAGCAGTATTTGAGAAGGCGATGCAAATGGTGACCAACGTTAAGTAATGAGTATTCTCCGGATGTAGTAGCAGCGTGAGCAGGAAACTGCCTGCAAAGGCAGCTCCCAGTTCCCAGCGCAGAGCCGTGATACGTAGGGCACGCGTCAGTTATCTTGACCGCAGTCAACCGGCAACGATGCAGGGCGAGGAGCACGTCTACACAAGCGATGACCACGAACTACTCGAATCACGTCGATGTCCAATTTTTACTAAGCAAGCAATCTGCATAAAGGACAATGACATGAACGGTACCGGCAGAAAGAAACGTATGTCACGCACCAGTGCCGCCAAGGCAGTCATATCACGCCGGCATACCGAACTTGTTCTGGAAAAGGCAGCTCGGGCCTGCAGGGAGATGGAGGAGCAATCTTGGCAGGCGAGCAGCGAAATCATCGCGCGCATCAATGGCGGCGACCCCGCCACCCAGCGCATCATGAATCGTATCTTTGAGATGGAGCCCCGCAGAAGCGGCGGGCAAAATAATTAAGCGCAAAGCCGAGCGCCCTTTCAGAACCTGCAAGACGTCCTCTGCGGCATTATCCGGAATTTGCTACCCTACAAGCAGCACAGCGAGAGCCTGCCCAAACAGGAGAGGCTCTCAATCTCATCCTGCGGTAACTTGCTAATTCTTCAGGATTTCCCATGGCCTTCCGCTTTACCGGCAATATCCATTCGCGCTCCTCAGGAACGTCTCTTCCTGTTTCCTTGGATGCGAAAATCAGTCATCGAATCGTCGTAGTAGGCGGCGGCGCTGGCGGGCTGGAACTGGCGACTCGCCTCGGCGATCGATTCGCCGGGTCGGATAACGTCCGGATCGTGCTGGTAGACCGCTCCCCTACCCATCTATGGAAACCCCTGCTGCATGAAGTGGCTGCCGGCAGCATGGATCCGAATACCAACCAGCTCGAATACATCGCCCAGGCGCGCTGGCATCATTTCGAATTCCAGCAGGGGGAACTGCTCGGCTTGGACCGGCAACGAAAGACGATACGCATCGCCGCGGTGGTTGATGAAGACGGCATAGAAATTCTCCCCGAACGCGACGTTCCCTATGGAACGCTGGTGCTCAGCATCGGAAGCGTCACCAATTTTTTCGGCACGCCAGGTGCCCAGAAACACGCCCTGGCAGTAGACAGCGTGAGCGAAGCCGAACATTTTCGGCGGCGCATGGTGGCGGCGTGCATGCGCGCTGCACGCGCGCCTGGCGAGCCCGGCCGTCGGGCCGAAGTCTGTATTGCCATCATAGGCGGCGGCGCCACCGGCGTGGAGCTGTCTGCGGAATTGCGCAACACTGCCCAAGTGTTTAGCGCCTACGGCCTTCATCATCTCGATCCACAGCGCGACATCCGCATCACGATCGTCGAAGCAGGCCCTCGCATTCTCGGTCCGCTGCCCGAGCGGATCGCCGGGCAAACCGCGCGGCTGCTGTCTGCACTCAATATCGACATCATCACCGGCGATCGCGTCATCGAAGTTAAGCCCGATGCAGTGGTGCTATCCAGCGGAAAGGAATTGAAAGCCGACCTCACAGTGTGGGCGGCGGGCATCCAGATAGCATCAATCTTGGGAACCATTGGCCTACCGACCAACAGGCTGGGACAGGTCATCGTCAACCAGTCGCTGCAAACCGAGATCGATTCCGACGTTTTCGCCTTCGGCGATTGCGCGAGTTGCCCCTGGCCGGAAACGGGAAAAACCGTGCCGCCACGCGCACAGGCTGCGCATCAACAGGCAACTCATCTCTTCAAATCGCTGCAGCGCAGGCTCAAGGGACAAGAACTCAAGCCTTTTCGCTTTCGCGATCACGGCTCACTTATTTCACTGGGGCGTTTCAATGCGGTCGGCAACCTGATGGGCAAGGTCATCGGAAAGTCGATGCTGATCGAAGGCACGCTGGCCAGATTTCTCTATTTTTCACTATATCGAAGCCACCTGTTGGCGTTACACGGTTTCATGCGGATGATGCTCGATACCCTGGCTCAATGGCTGCGCAGGAAAACTGCGCCACGCGTCAAGCTCCATTGAACGCACGTCCTCCTACGGCAGCGTTGACGAAGCCGGAATTATCGTTTTTGTTCCAGCTTCTGTTCATGCTGCCGAGGAACGGCACGATCGGCAACACCCGGTATGGAGCGTGTCGGTTGCGTGAAATTTCCCTTGAGCGCATCCACTCCTTCTTGCGGGCGCGCAAACTTCACCAGGTCCTGCCTTTGCTGCCTTCGCTCAGCCATATTCGCGCCCAGCTTATTCCGCTCTTGCATCAAAGCGCCATCCATTTCACCGTCACGATTAAATGACCATTCCAGCACAGGCTCGCCCAAGGGCAACGCATCACCAGGTTTGCCTGGAGATCCCGTGTTCCAGAGATGCCAGGTCTTGCCGTAGCTGTTCATCTTTTCCTTCATCAACGCATGCTCGGCAAGTTGAGGAATACCCGGCGCAATCAACTCGCCAGAGAGGATCTCGTAGTTATGCGGGTGCCAGTACTGTCGCTCTTCACGCGGCAAGGTTGAGAACAGTGGCTCGGAAATGATGTATTCAACGCCGATCAGATTCGCATCCTTGCCAGTGCCGTCGTAGAGTGCACACTGGGCAAAGTCACGGTTCTTTTGCCGACAATAATGATGGGCACCCATCTGGTGGGAGCTCTCATGCTTCGATACGTGCGTTCCATAAAGGTGGATATCCAAAGCCGCAGGAGGTGCGTTTGGCTGCAATATTTTTGC
This sequence comes from Paucimonas sp., assembly GCA_029266815.1. Lineage (GTDB taxonomy): Bacteria > Pseudomonadota > Gammaproteobacteria > Burkholderiales > Burkholderiaceae_D > JAQSWC01. Next base: position 985 of record JAQSWC010000189.1, on the reverse strand, counting down.
ACCTCCTTCCAACGCCTGTAGTTTCGCGCTTTTTTCCTGGCCTGGCGGCTCTGGATGCGCCTTCTCCTGCGCCGCTGCGATAGAGCCAAAAAAGGACGCTATACAGCTTGCAGTGAGGACGACCCGCACTTGACTCAGCTTCATGTCGCAAATGAATCGGTGAGAAAGACGGCTTATTTTTGTGGCCTGGTATCGGGCACCCTGGTAATGGATGGAACGGCAATAGGATCGCTGGCTGGAAAGGTCAGCTCAACAGCTTCATCCAGTAGGTCTTCCTGGCAATCATGGCATTGCGCTGCTTTCTCGCTCTCCGCCGAAGCAGGCAATTCAGCAACGGGATCGCTGGCTGGAAATGTCAGTTCAACGGCTTCATCGATCAGGGATTCCTCGCGTTTCACCGCATCGCCAGAAGCGAGGTCACGAACCTTACGGTCTTTCCAGGAGGCGTCCTCCGGCGTGATGTCCTTGGGCGTCATTTCCCTCGGCGAATCGCCGAAGGAGGATGGCAACGTATCGGACAGTTTTTCCCCTTCCTTGATTTCCGTGCCGGCACCTTGGGCTTTGTTCGTGTCGAGTTTCGCTTTTTGCATTTAACTACTCCATCGTCCTTTCAGGTGGGGGCTGTTATGTATGGCAGTCGCAGCAATTGCTGCATGCCCAGCCGCAACACTGATCTGATTCAATCCGGCGACAATGTCGCCAGCCGCGTACAAGCCTGTCACGGAAGTTTGATAATGCCGATCTACAAAGAGTTCGCCGTTCTCTTCCATACTGGCATTGACGCCGGCCGCAAGTTCAGACCGCATTGTCGAACCCAGCGCCGAGTAGAGCGTATCGAATGCAAGGGATTGCCCCCCGTCAAACCTGACGGCTTTCAACTTCCCATCCGACAAATACACGGCTGTAACCGGCTCATTCACTACCTTGATGCCGGCTGAAGAAAGAAGCGCATGTTCATCACGCTTGAGATCCATGGGCTGCCCCA
>JAQSWC010000188.1 GCA_029266815.1 Paucimonas sp. | reverse complement strand
GTTGCCGTAGCCTCGTATGCCGCTTCCGGCATACATCACCTTTCCAGGCGCTGCCACATAGACAGGTTGCCCCACCTTGCCGGCAATGTCGATACCTTTTTTGCTATCTTCAAAAGAGGAAATGATGGCGCCCTCAGCCGGCCACACCCATGCAATCGATTTTTCCTCACCCGCGGCCGTATCAGCAGGCTTGTCTGCGGGCTTCACTGTCGGCCTGTCTTCCGGCTTTGCGGGTGGCAAAACGGTTGCCGTCGAAGGATCCGGCTTTTGCATTTCCGCCAACGCCGCATCCGAATAGGGCTTCTTGTCACCTTTCGGTTGACTCTTTGTGGGCACGCCGGCAAGAGGCGCGACGGGTTTCACTTCTGCAGCCGGGTTGTTTACCGTTCCGACCTGAACACCCGTACTGCCGCTATCAGGAGGAGTCACGCGCAGAACCTGGTCGATCTTGATGTCGTTAGGATTTTCCAGGTTGTTCCATACGATAAGGTCTCGATAGTTCTGGCCAAACTCCAGTGCAATGTGCAGCAGCGTATCGCCTTTCTTCACGGTGTAAAAACCGTTCGCGTCGGCCTTGGCCGACTTGGCCGGCTGCGATTTCACCTGCTCGGATGACCTGGAACCCGTCGAGGTTCTCTCCACTACGGGAGCACTGTGCCGCGACGTGCTGCAGGCAGCAAGCAGTAGGTTCACCAGCAAAACACCGATAAGGAAACGATTCTTCATTCTTGTGACCAGGATTACTTGATGGTGCCTCGTTCACATCACGCCGGAGCGCAAGGGAACGAAATGGCAGCTTTCGACCGTCGTGCTTGTCCAATCGCGCACACCGGTTCGTTCGATCATCTGCAGCATTTGCTGCCGCGCGCCGACCGGCGCAACAAGGCGGCCGCCGATTGCAAGCTGCTCCACCAGTGCCTGCGGCACTTCCAAACCGGCGGCAGCGAGAATGATACCGTCGAACGGCGCAACCTGCGGCAGGCCAAGCATACCATCTCCATAGTGGAGACGGATATTGGCAATTCGCAAAGGCCTCAGGTTCTGCTTGGCCAATTCATGCAAACCCTTGATGCGTTCGATCGAATAGACATCCTTCGCAACGAGCGAGAGGACAGCCGCCTGGTATCCGCATCCTGTGCCGATCTCGAGCACGTTTTTAAGTGTGCCGCCATTGCGCATCAATTCGATCATCCGGGCAACGATGTAAGGCTGGGATATCGTCTGGTGATACCCGATCGGCAGAGAAGCATCGATATATGCCTGGGTGGACAGACCCTGATCGATGAACAGATGGCGCGGAATTGCTTGCATTGCGCCCAGCACTATTGGGTCTTTTACACCCTGCGATGCGACGCGGTCCACCATTGCCTTCCGTACCGCATCCGAGATCAGTGGAGCCGAGCGTTGCGGAATTGTGCCGGAATTCGGGGCGTGAGAGCTTCCCGAGTGCGCAGATCTGGCTTGAACTCCCGCCGTCGCGGCATTTCTTGCTGCGGTTTGCGCAGTAACTGGCGTTGAGGATCGAACTGCAGAATCGGCGCGCTTCTTCCCCTGGTCCACTACCGAAGACAAAGGGAGCGGGAAACGCTTGCCTTTGTCGCTCATGGCATGGCCTTGCGTAGAAGAGGCAGATGCTGCGAATGGGTCAGATCGATCTGCAGCGGCGTCACTGAAACATGTCCCAGCGAAGTCGCATGAAAATCCGTTCCCTCGCTTGCGTCCTTCGCTGCTCCCGCCGGACCGATCCAGAAAATTTCTCTTCCATGAGGATCCTTGGTGCGGATCACAGGCTCGGACACATGACGCTTGCCCAGTCGGGTAGCGACCGCCGGCTTAAGCTCGTCATAGGGAAGATTCGGGATATTGACGTTAAGGAGAAACGGCTTGGGAAGGTCGGGCAGACCATGCTCAATGAATTCCCGGGCAAACCGTGCAGCACCATCGAGATGTGCCCACCCATGCTGAACCTGCGAAAAAGCGATTGCCGGCAATCCAAAAAGATAGCCCTCGGTGGCCGCGGCAACCGTTCCTGAATACAGCGTATCGTCCCCCATGTTCTGCCCTTGGTTGATACCCGATACGACGAGATCCGGCTTGAAATCGAACCCTCCGGTCAGCGCGATATGCACACAGTCGGATGGCGTGCCGTTGACTGAATGAAAACCATTGGCCGCGCGGTAGATGATGAGAGGTCGGTCAAGCGTCAGGGAATTGGAGGAACCGGAACGGTTGCTGTCGGGAGCGCAGACCATGATGTCCGCAATCGGTGCCAGTGCCGCCGCCAGAGCCTCAATCCCCGGCGCAAGATAACCATCGTCGTTGCTGATCAGAATTCGCATCCGGCGATTTTAACCGAAGCTCACGGCACGATAGATGCTTCGGCAGTCACAATTTTTCAATTGACGCTGCCGAGTCTGCCAACGTATCGGGCATGAAAAAATTGATCACGCTATTCAGCTCGCGCGTGCGGGCGAACGGCGGAAGACTTTGCCATATGCGTCTGCCATAGGGTTTGGAAATCAGGCGGGGGTCGCAGATCATGAGTACGCCTCGGTCGGCTTCATCCCGGATGAGTCTTCCAGCCCCCTGCTTCAAGGTGATGATCGCTTCAGGCAGTTGATGATGCAGGAATCCGTTCAGCCCGCGTTTTTCCATGGCTGCGATGCGTGCAGCCAGTACAGGATCATCGGGCGGCGCAAACGGCAGCTTGTCGATGATGACGAGCGACAGCGCTTCTCCGCGCACGTCCACACCCTCCCAGAAGCTTTGGCTACCCACCAGCACGGCGTTGCCGGCAGCGCGAAAACGGTCGAGCAATTCCGTTCGTCCAGCCGCGCCCTGGACCAGCAAGGGGAAATCCAGCTTGCGACTTTCAAAGGACTCGCGCAGCCGTTCTGCAGCGCGATTCACTGCACGCAGCGTTGTACAGAGGAAAAACGCCCTTCCGCCAGCGGCTTCGATCACCGGTAATGCGGCATCCACGACGGCGTCCGTGTAATCGAACGCGTGGGGCTGAGGCAGTGTCGTGGGCACGTAAAGCATCGCCTGCCGGCCATAATCAAAGGGGCTCGGCCATGAGCGGGCCGTTTCCTGGGACAGCCCCATCTGCGCTGCATAATGACTGAAGTCGTTTTTCACAGCGAGCGTCGCAGAAGTGAAAATCCAGGCACGCGGGGTGCCTTCACGCTGCTTGCTGAAGATAGGCGCAATCGACAGCGGCGTACGATGAAGCTGTACGGAACTGGAATAGGCTTCAACCCACTTTACCCTATCATCCGCTTCCCCGGAATCGGCCTGGCTTTCATCGGCCTGCCATGCAGCTAGTCCGGCCCGGATGGCGAGCGCACGGGTCCGGCACTGCTCTATGGTTTCCGCACGTTCGGCCTGAGAGGCCAAAATCTCCGTTAGCTTTTCCACCTCTTCCGCCAGCGTGGATAGTTTCGCAAAAAACGGACTTGAAGGAGCAATCTGTGCCACTGCCAGCCGCACTGTTTCTTCGGGCAGCGAAAGGCGCAGGTCACGGGCAGCGCGCTCAACCGGCGCCACCGCGCCCGGCCAGTCAGCGCCGTCTCGTGCATGCGCCAACCCTTCAGCGAGCGCATCGCGGCACAACTCAAAAACCTGCGATGTGCTGACGGTCTCGCCGAAAAAAAGAGTCGCTGTGTCAGGTAGTTGATGCGCTTCGTCGAACACGATCGTGTTTGCGGACGGCAGCAGCTCTGCAACGCCGGTGTCCTTCAATGCCAGATCGGCAAAGAACAAATGGTGATTCACGACGACCACGTCTGCCTGCTGCGCCTCTTTGCGCGCCTTCATCACAAAGCAGTCCTGGTAATGCGCGCATTCCGCACCCAGGCAATTGTCACGTGTCGATGTCACCAGATTCCATACGGGGGCATTTTCCGGGACACGCGAGAGTTCCGATTTGTCGCCGCTCGACGTCGTCTTCACGAATCGGGCGATCTCCCGCAGATAGCCGACGTCCTCCCTGGAAGTCAGCCTGCCGTTCTGCAGCGTCCTGTCGAGATGGAAATGGCAAACATAGTTGGCACGTCCCTTGAGAAGCGCCACCGATACAGGAGCGTTCAATGCTTTGCGCACGGTGGGAATATCGCGCAGGAAAAGCTGATCCTGCAGATTCTTGGTGCCTGTGGAAACAATAACTTTGCCGCCCCAAAGCAAGGATGGCACCAGGTACGCGAAGGTCTTGCCCGTTCCGGTTCCGGCCTCGGCGATCAGCGTGGTGGCGCCGGATATGGCGCTCGCCACGGCCTTCGCCATCTCGGTCTGAGAGGTTCTCGGCTGAAATCCCGCAATCACGTTCGACAACAGACCGGAAGCGGAAAACAACGCTTCGATCTCGGGATCATAGGCGCCTGCGTGAGCTTCGGACGCCACTTGCGGGTTCACGGCCTGGCTAGTTGGTATGAGTAGTGCCTCGGTCAAAATCAGCGCGCTCGGTTAAACAGGATGAATCAGGCCGGCACGTCCGGCACGAGTTGCATTTTCAGCAATGTGATGTGATCTTTGAGCTGCAGCTTTCTCTTTTTCAGCCGACGCAGTTGCAACTCGTCGTGTCGTATATCCAGATTGAGTGCCTCAATGGCATGATCTAGGTCACGATGCTCGATCTCAAGTTCAATAATTCGTCGCTGGATGTCTTCCACAGTATTCATAGGGTGGATTTTACCGTCAACTATTAGGCAGTTGGGCTTTTTCACTCGATTGGGCTTCATGCTAAAACAACATGAAGACAACGCCACAAATTTTTCACACTGATAAAACGCAAGCTGCGGAATTTGCCTTGCGTCCACCCGGATATAATTGCTTACAATAAAATC
>JAQSWC010000187.1 GCA_029266815.1 Paucimonas sp. | reverse complement strand
CAGCTTGTGCGACGCACCGCCGCCTACACCGACTCCCACACCGACTCCGACTCCCACACCGACTCCGACTCCCACACCCACCCCGACACCGACTCCCACGCCGACACCTACTCCGACCCCGACACCTACCCCCACACCAACGCCCACACCTACTCCGACGCCAACGCCGGGATTCGCTAAACATGCGTTGGTAGGCTACTGGCATAACTTCACCAATCCCAGCGGTCCTACGTTCCCGCTGAGCCAGGTCTCCGCGGATTGGGACGTCATCATGATTTCCTTCGGTGAAGATCGTGGCGATGGCGGAGTGAATTTCACGCTCGATCCGAGCGCGGGGACTGAAGCGCAGTTCATCAGCGACATCAAGGCATTGAGAGCCAAAGGCAAGAAGGTTGTGTTGTCATTGGGTGGCGAGCAAGGCCGCATGACGCTCAACGATTCGACCAACGTCAAGAACTTCGTGGACAGCCTTCATGGCTTGATCACCAAGTATGGCTTTGACGGTGTGGACGTCGATCTGGAAAGCGGCGCCGGTGTAGTGCTTGGCACGCCGATCATCAACAACCTGATTTCAGCCATCAAACAACTGAAAGCCAAGGTTGGCCCGTCTTTCTATTTGTCGATGGCACCTGAGCATCCGTATGTCCAAGGCGGTTATGTCGCTTTCTCGGGTATCTGGGGCGCTTATCTGCCGATCATTGATGGCTTGCGCGATGATCTGAACGTCATCCACGTCCAGTACTACAACAACGGCGGTATCTACACGCCTTATTCCGCCAATGCCTATAACGAGGGCACAGTAGATGCGTTGGTTGCTGGCAGCCGGATGCTGATCGAAGGCTTTAAGACCGCTGGCGGTACAGGCTGGGAATTCAAGGGTCTGCGTCCGGATCAAGTGGCGTTCGGTGTTCCGTCAGGCAGCAGGTCGGCTAATACCGGCTTCGTTACTGCCACAACGGTGAAGAATGCACTTGACTGCCTGTCTCGCTCGGTAAGCTGCGGCACGGTTAAACCGCTGCAGTCGTATCCGACCTATCGTGGCGTGATGACATGGTCTATCAATTGGGACAAGACCGACGGCTTCAACTTCTCGCGGCCGGCACGTGCTGCTTTGAACGCGATGCCTTAATAAAAAAAGGAAAAACTTGCTTGAAGGGCGGGGAGCAATCCCCGCCTTTTTTATTGGTGCACGAAAATCAGACAGGCAAAAGAAAAGGCGCCGATGTTTCCATCGGCGCCTTCATATACAGCTTTTTTCAGCGCTTGCTATATCCTCAGGCTGATTACGCCTGCTCGCCCTGTACTGCGACAGTGACATCCACCACGACGTCGGTATGCAGCGCTACCGAAACAGCATGGTCGCCGGTAACCTTCAACGGACCTTGCGGCATGCGGATCTGTGCTTTCTCGACCGGGAAGCCCTTCTTGGTGAGTGCTTCCGCGATGTCATGGTTGGTCACGGAACCAAACAGGCGGCCGTCCACGCCGGCTTTCTGCGAAACCTGAACCGTAAGACCGTTCAGTTTCTCGCCCTGCGCCTGAGCAGCAGCCAATTTCTCTCCTGCCGCCTTTTCCAGCTCCGCGCGCTTAGCTTCGAATTCGGCCACGGCAGTAGCAGTCGCACGGCGAGCCTTGCGTTGCGGGATCAGGAAGTTGCGCGCATAACCGTCTTTCACGCGAACGACATCGCCCAGATTGCCGAGGTTGACGACTTTTTCCATCAGAATGACTTGCATTTTTTTCTCCTTGGTCTCGGTCGTCGATTAAGCGTTGTGCAAATCGGTGTACGGCAGCAGCGCAAGATAGCGGGCGCGCTTGATGGCGCTGTCCAGCTGGCGCTGATAATGAGCCTTGGTGCCGGTCAGGCGTGCCGGCATGATCTTGCCGTTTTCCTGAACGAAGTCCTTCAGCGTGTCGACGTCCTTGTAATCCACTTGCTCAACGCTAGCAGCGGTGAAGCGGCAGAATTTCTTGCGCTTGAACAGCGGGTTTTGCTGCTGGCGCTTTTGCTTGAGTTTGCTCTTATCGAATTTTTTACCGAATGCCATGGTTGGCTCCTGTATCTATCTAACTGTTAAATGCCTCGAAGTCCAAGACATGAAATACGAGACTTTTGCTGTTGCGGTTCTTGCGAGCCAGGAATCCAGAGAATTCGAACGTCTTGCCTAATTCCGCCTGGTTGAATTTTCCGGAAATCTCTCCCGCGGCTAGCGCAGTAATTTCCAACTCAACCAGACGTTCAATGCCCGCTTCAATCTGCTTCGATTCATGCAGCAATTTTGCCGTCACTATCGGTATGCCTGCCGGCGTATAACGCAATGCGTCGCGCTCGGTAATGCAGGCAATGAGCTGAAGCCGGTTCACTCTCCTGGACTGGACGCTCGATTACGCTGCTGCAGATGCCTCGGCGCGGCTGCTCTTGGCAGACTCTTCCTTCTGCACGGCCTTCATCATCGGCGACGGAGAAGTCTCAGCCTTCTTCATCTTCACGGTGAGGTGGCGCAGGACGGCGTCGTTGAACTTGAATCCGGTTTCGATTTCCGCGAGGGTCTCGTTATCGCACTCGATGTTCATGCAAACATAGTGCGCCTTGGCGAGCTTCTGGATCATGTAGGCCAGCTGACGGCGGCCCCAATCTTCGACGCGATGCACCTTGCCGCCGCGAGTGGTGACGATGCCCTTGTAACGCTCGATCATCGCAGGCACTTGCTCGCTTTGGTCCGGGTGGACGATAAAAACGATTTCATAATGACGCATGTAATCTCCTTTTGGACGGATTGAAAAATCGCCCACCCCGGCGTCAAGACGGGTGTGGGAAGAGGAAAACCCGCGACTATACGCGAAATTTCGACAAAACTCAACGTATTCAATTGCTTAGGACTAACAGCATTAGATGTTTCATAGCGAAACGGGATATTTCACTTGCATCGAAACGAAGCCTGTATAAAAATACAGCCTGTTCAATTAAACAGCTCCAGCGTGAGAGGCCCATATGCTCAAACTTACCGCCCGACAAGAGCAAATACTGAATCTGATCCGTGAAGCGATTGCCAACACAGGATTCCCCCCCACCAGGGCCGAAATTGCGGCCGAACTGGGATTCCGCTCACCGAATGCCGCGGAGGAGCATCTCCAGGCGTTAGCCCGTAAAGGCGCGATCGAAATTTCTCCCGGCACCTCGCGTGGCATCCGCTTGCTGGACATGAATGCGATTCAACCAGCGTCGCGCAAGGCAGCCCGGCAGATGGTATTGCCGCATCACGCGCTGCTGCAGTTGAATCTGCCTTTGGTCGGCCGGGTCGCTGCAGGCTCCCCTATCCTGGCGCAGGAACATGTGGAGAAAAATTATCACGTCGACCCCGGGCTCTTTTCCTCAAGGCCGGATTACCTATTACGCGTACGCGGCATGTCGATGCGTGACGCCGGCATTCTCGACGGCGACTTGCTGGCAGTGAAAAAGACCGACAGCGCGCGCAATGGGCAGATCGTGGTGGCGCGCCTGGGCGATGAAGTGACGGTGAAGCGCTACAAGAAATCGGGCAGCATCATCGAACTTCTGCCGGAAAATCCGGATTTCGAACCCATCCGGGTAGAACCGAAGCACGAAGATTTTGCGCTGGAAGGACTAGCCGTAGGTTTGATGCGGGCGTGGGGCTAATTTACTGATCTAGAACCAATAGTTGATGAACGCCGCCGCCTAATCCCGGCGGCATTTTTTCATGATTTGCCCTGCCATTCCGCGCAGAATATTGACCTCCTCCGTTTCCAGCCCGGTTCGCGAAAAAAGCCTTCTCAACCGCGGCATGAGTTTTTTAGGATTCGACGGATCCAGGAATTCAATCGTAACCAGCGCCTGCTCGAGATGGTCGTACATGCCCTCAATTTGCGTCATTTCGGCCAATTCTCCCTGGAACCCAATACCCGAAAGTAGAACCTCATCCACTGTTGAAGCCATCCTTGCCTCGTAGGCAAGCACCTGAATCGCCTGCGCCAGGTTCAGCGATGCGTAATCGCTGTTTGCGGGAATGTTGATCAGCGTATTACAACGCTCCACAAGCTCATTGGGCAGGCCGAACCGTTCATTGCCGAACAATAGAGCGGCCGTGACATCCGGCGAAACAGCCAGGTCCTCCGCCCAGCCGCGCGGAGCCTGCACCGGCGGCGAGAACTCACGCAGACGGGCCGTCACTGCCGCCACGTGATTGCACCCTTTCAAAGCCTCTTCGACCGAACCTACGATTTCTGCCTGCTCCAACACGTCGTTAGCGCCGCTGGCAAAAGCAACTGCCTCTTCGTGTTGAAGCGCGTCGGAAAACCTCGGGTTCACCAAGATCAGTCGTCCGAAACCCATGGTTTTCATGGCGCGCGCCGCTGCGCCGATATTTCCAGGCCGACTGGTTTCCACCAGCACGAATCGCAAACGGTTGAAAAGAGGCGTGATAGGTTGGGAGGTGTTCATTTACAATAGCGGAATTGCGCGGCTGTGATGGTTAACGACACTATAACCGGCCGCATCGCTCATTAATCTCTTGAATCGAACGCGTCGCGCCTTGCGTGACGGCACCGACATTTTAACGGAACCCCTATGCATCCCATGCTCAACACGGCGGTAAAAGCAGCCCGCCGCGCCGCCGCCATCATCAACCGCGCCTCGTTCGACATCGACCGGATCAAGGTCACCGAGAAGCAGCACAACGATTTTGTCACCGAAGTCGATCAGGCAGCCGAACAGGCCATCATAGAAGTTCTCAAAACCGCTTATCCGGATCACGCAATCCTGGCCGAAGAATCCGGCGCTTCCGCCAATCTGCAGGATCAGGAATACGTGTGGATCATCGATCCTC
>JAQSWC010000186.1 GCA_029266815.1 Paucimonas sp. | reverse complement strand
GCCAGCGAGCAGGAAGCCAAACGCATTCAGGAAGAAAATGCGCGCAAGCTGGCGGCGGAAGAGGAAGTACAGAAGCAGCGAGAGGAAAGCCAGCGCCAGCAAGCTGCTCTGCAGCAGAAGGAAGAAGAGCAGCGGAGGGTGCAAGAGGCCGAAGCCAGGCGCGTGCGCGAACTCGAATTGCAGCAGGCAGAGGTGCAAAGGCAGGAGGAACTGCGCAAGCAGGAAGCACTGGCCCGGCAGCGTTTGCAGGAACTGGAGGAACGACGACGCCACGAGGAGGCCCTCGCAAGGCAACGTGAGTTTGAAGAAAGACGCAGGGAAGAGGAAGCACTGGCTCAGGCGAGAGCAAAGGAACTTGAAGCAAGGCGCAGGGCGGAAGAAGAAGCGCGCAAACTGGCCGAGGCATTGGCGCGCCAGAAAGAGGGCGAGGAGCTAGCGGCCCGCCTGCGTGAAGAGGAGACAGCGCGCAAGCGTGCTGCGGCAGAAGCGCCAAAACAGAGGGAAATGGATGACTTTCTCCGCGGTGGAAGCGCGGTGTCCATCGAGAGAGGAGACCGTTCAGGCGAGGAGAGTAACCTGCCAAAGACAGGCGGCAGCCTGGCGGCCCGGGCGTTGGAACAGATCAGGCAGCCCGGAGCGGCGAATATTGACACGGCGGAAGCTTCGCCTTCCGGTGACACGCCCGGCAGCTCACGCCGTGGCACCGTGTTCGGCAGCATCGATACCGAAGTTGGCTTGCGTGCCTATGTAGAGGGCTGGCGGCAGAAGATCGAGCGTGGCGGCAATCTAAACTATGCACAGTCGGTAAAGGATCGTGCACGCGGCGATCCGATCGTCAGCGTTTCCATCCGTAGCGACGGCAGCGTGGAAAGCGTGGTCATCAGCCGCTCTAGCGGCAGGCCGGAACTTGATGAAGCGGTGCGTCGGATCGTCAAACTTCATGCGCCATATGCCGCTTTTTCGCCCACACTCGCCCGCCGCCACGACGTGATCGTGATACGTCGTATCTGGAGTTTTGACGATAGGCTGCGGATACTGGAAGAGGTGCGCTGAGCCTGCGCGAATTCTCCCGCAATTGCTTAAAAATTTTCACGTATCATCCGGCTACCCTATCGGCATTTTCCTTTATTCCTATCATGCGCAAACTGATCTGCTTCGCCTTCATCATGTTGACCCTTTCCGGAACTCATGCACGCGCCGAGATGCCGGTTGTCGCCGCTCCGGAAGAGGCGCATGCAACGATGCTGGCTTCACCCGATCCCCAACTTGCTGCCAACAAGCGTCTCGTCTACGACTTCTGGCGCAAGGTATTCGAGGCGGGGCACCTGGAGCTGGCGGAGGATTATCTGTCCGAATCGTACATTCAGCACAATCCGAATGTGCCAACTGGGCGGCAGGCGTTCATCGATTTTTTTGCCAAGATCAAGAGCCCCCGTCCGATCGAGCCGGTGATCAAAATGCCTCTGGTGGCGATGATTGCGGAAGGCGATCTTGTGCTCCTGTGCTTTGTGCGCCAGGAAGCCGACCCTCGCAATCCCGGAAAGACGTATACAACGTCCTGGTTCGACATGTTCAGGGTGCGTGATGGGCGAATCGTCGAACATTGGGATCCGGCGGAAAAGCGATGACGTCTTGCCTCGGTGGTTTCTTTCTCGTTGGCCGGCTTGGCCTCACCGGCGGTAGAATCACCGAGGGGTGAACGCCTGTCCGGCCAGTAGCTCTAAATTTCCGAACGCAGGCCTCGCCTGTAAAGAAGCCATTTTCCTTGCGACTACGTATTGTCTCAAAGACGAACGATGCATAACCCCTTGACTGCTCTTCAGCTCCGCAAGGAATGTCCGCCGGGTGCATGTACCTGCAAGCGTGAACTGCTGGAAAACGATCCGAACAGCGATATCCGCGTGCTTCTCCTGACCAAGGAAGAGGAAAAGAAACTCATCGCGCGCATTGAAAGCATCACCAACTATGCAGAACTCCTCTACATCATCGAACGCATGCAGGCGCAGCTCGGCATCGTGTTGACAATAGCGCCGAGCGCGAATGAAGTCCGCACGATACGCGGCATCAATATCCATCTTGAAGAGAAACCGGGCCTGTGCAAAAAGGTCCGGCAGTCGATTCCGGCAGCGGTGCGGCGCCTGCTCGATAAGCAGCCTCAGATTGCCTACGCCATTCTTGATGCCCATGATCTTTTTGGGAGAAGTTGAACGTGGATGCCTTCAAAGATCACTTTTCCAGTAATGCCGCAGACTACGCCCGGTTCCGCCCGCGCTATCCCAGCGAGTTGTTTTCCCATCTGGCGTCTCTGGCTCCGCGAAGGCTGCTCGCCTGGGATTGCGCCACCGGAAGCGGACAAGCCGCCGTGGAGTTGGCCGCCCACTTCAGCAAGGTGATCGGCACCGATGCCAGCAGCGGTCAGATTGCGTATGCCGAGCCGCACGCCGGCGTGGAGTATCGCATCGCATGCGCCGAACAATCCGGACTGGACGATACGTCCGTAGATCTTGTCACCGTAGCTCAGGCACTTCACTGGCTAGATCTGCATGCTTTTTACGCAGAGGCGACACGCGTGCTTCGGCCGGGCGGTGTCCTCGCCGTGTGGTGCTACGGGCGCCTTCATATGGAGGATGACTTACTTCGCGGCCGCATCGACCATTTTTATGATGAGACGGTCGGCCCTTACTGGCCTCCCGAGCGGCAGCTATTGGAGGAGGGCTATCGCACTGTGGATTTTCCGTTCAGCGAGATTGCAGTGCCCAACTACGTGATGCAGGCGAGGATGAATCTGGATACGCTGATCGGCTACCTGGGTACGTGGTCTGCCACGCAGCGCTATATCCAGGCCCGGGGCACTGACCCGCTGCCAGAACTCAAGGAAGCACTGGCGCCGGGCTGGGGCAACCAAGGCGAGCAGAAGACTATCGAATGGCCGCTTGCTGTTCGTACCGGTCTCAAGGCTCTCTAATAGTTCCGGCTCGGCCGAGGTTTCCGGCGGAAGGTACTGTCGGCCTACAGGCGCGGCTTATTCATACTTGCCGCGAGCAAGCAGATTCATGAGTTTGTCCACTTCGTTGCGCTCTTCAGGCTGCTGATGGCTTTGCAGGAATTTATGATAGGCATCTGGATCTGTTTTCGCCAGGTTGGCAAATTCATGTATGGACATGCCAGGTTGGCCACTATTGGCATTCCACTCGAGCAGGTCATTGACGCTGACCTGTTGCACGCGCTGTGCAGTGTTCAGGCTCACCAGCGGGCGGATCACATCCTCGTATCGATACGCAATCGCACAAATTGAAATCAGCAAGACTATCAACAAGCTCTTCATCTACCGTGCCCTTTCTTGTTTTCATTCCCAAGGCGTTTGTACTTACAAAGCGATGAGCATTTAATCAAAATTCCTCGTGAATTGAAAGCGATGAGGGGCAACTGGCCGGTTTAACAAAAAAGGAGAGGTGCGCTCAACCTCTCCTTTTCCAGTGCGGGCGGTGCCTATGACGGCGATTCGTCGTGCCCATGCGATGCGTACAGTTTTCGTTGTCGCTCGCTGCCTTTGAAATAGCTTCTCACCACAACGAAGAACACCGGCACCAGGAAAATTGCGAGCACAGTGGCAGACAGCATGCCGCCCATTACGCCTGTGCCGATCGCGCGCTGGCTGCCCGCGCCTGCGCCAGTGGCGATTGCCAGCGGCAGCACGCCCAGTATGAAGGCGAGCGAGGTCATGATGATGGGGCGGAAGCGCAGATGCACCGCTTCGAGTACCGAATCCCGGACGCTCTTGCCCTGCGCCTGAAGATCCTTGGCGAACTCGATGATCAGGATCGCGTTCTTGGCAGACAGGCCGATAATGGCAATCAATCCAACCTTGAAGAACACGTCGTTGGGCAGCCCGCGCATGGTGGCCGCAAGAATCGAACCGAAGATGCCTAGCGGCACGACGAGGATCACCGCCAGCGGTATCGACCAACTCTCATACAGCGCAGCCAGGCACAGGAAGACCACAAGGATAGAAAGCGCAAACAAGGCCGGCGCTTGCGAGCCGGACAGGCGTTCTTCATACGAAAGTCCGGACCATTCGAAGCCGATGCCGGCAGGCAGTTGCGCAATCAACGCTTCCATTTCCTGCATTGCCTCGCCGGTACTGCGCCCCGGAGCGGCGCTGCCGGCGATCTTCACCGACGGGATACCGTTATAGCGTTCCAGGCGTGGCGATCCGATGATCCATTCCGATGTTGCAAAAGATGAGAAGGGCACCATACCGCCTTCCGCGTTGCGCACGCGGAGCTGGAGAATATGATCAGGCTGCATGCGCGCCGGCGCATCCGCCTGGAGCAGCACGCGCTGCACGCGGCCTTCGCGTACAAAGTCATTGGCGTAAGCCGAACCGAAGGCGATGGTCAAGGTTTCGTTGATGTCCGATACCGCAACACCAAGCGCCTTGGCCTTGTTGCGGTCGATGTTGACCTGGACCTGCGGCGTGTCTTCCTGTCCTTCAGGACGCACACCGGTCACGACCTGGCTCTTGGAAGCGAGGCCCAGCAGCGTGTTGCGCGCCTCGATCAGTTTGTCGTGCCCAAGCCCGCCGCGGTCCTGCAGCCGCATGTCGAAGCCGGAGGAGTTGCCGAGTTCACGGATGGCGGGAGGATTCAGTGCGAGCACGATCGCGTCCTTGATCTGCGAGAAGGCACCAAAAGCGCGGCCGACGATGGATTGCGGCTGAAGGTCCGGCGACTTGCGCTGTCGAGCTGGCGCAGTACTTTATCGGTGCGTTCGGCGGTCGCGCCGGTCGGCAACATCACCACCGAGACCAGGTAACCCTGGTCTTCCTCCGGCAGGAAGGAAGCGGGCAAGCGGGCGAACAGCAGCACGACAAGGCCAACAATCAGGCCATAGACGATCATGTAGCGCCCGGTGCGGCCGATGATTCGTGCCACTGCGCTCTGGTAACGCGTTGAATTGCGGCTGAACCATTTATTGAACCAGCCGAAGAAGCCGGTCTTTTCATGATGGTGTCCTGCTTCGACCGGCTTGAGCATTGTGGCGCACAGTGCCGGCGTCAGGCTCAGTGCGAGGAAGGCGGAAAACACCATCGAGGCCACCAGCGCCATCGAGAACTGACGGTAGATTGCGCCTACGGAGCCGCCGAAGAACGCCATCGGAATGAACACGGCAATCAGTACCAGCGTAATGCCGATGATGGCGTTGAAAATCTGCCCCATTGCCTTGCGTGTCGCTTCGCGCGGCGGCAAACCTTCCTCGCTCATGATGCGTTCCACGTTTTCGACCACCACAATCGCGTCATCGACCAGGATGCCGATCGCCAGCACCATGCCGAACAGCGTCAGCACGTTGATTGAAAAGCCGAACATGTACATGCCGGCGAAGGT
The DNA here is from genome assembly GCA_029266815.1 of Paucimonas sp. Taxonomy (GTDB): domain Bacteria; phylum Pseudomonadota; class Gammaproteobacteria; order Burkholderiales; family Burkholderiaceae_D; genus JAQSWC01. Next base: position 632 of record JAQSWC010000186.1, on the reverse strand, counting down.
GCCCATCAGCGCAATCGGCACCACGATGGTGGGAATCAGCGTCGCGCGAAGATTCTGCAGAAAGAGATACATCACCAGAAACACAAATCGCCGGGTGTGAGATTGTAGGCGGTGAGTTTCGCCGGATCGAGCCAGATGCGTATCGCATACTCCGGGCCGAACTGGTTGACGTCGCCCACGCCCGGCGGGAAATATTTCGACAATTCTTCCAGGCGGTCGCGCACGGCCTGTGCCGTCTCAAGCGCATTGCCGGTTGCCGCCAGCTTGACGCCGGCCGCCGACACATCGCGTCCGTTCACGCGCGCCGTCACGGAATAATCGCTGCGCGCCAGTTCTACCCGCGCCACATCGCGCAGGCGTACGGAAGAGCCGTCGGGGGATGCCTTCAGAAGGATGTTGCCGAACTGTTCCGGCGTGGACAAGCGGCTTTGCGATACCACGGTGGCCGTAATCTGCTGGCCGGGCACGGCGGGCAGGCCGCCGATTTCGCCGGCCGACAGCTGCACGTTCTGCTCGCGCACTGCGCGCAGCGCATCGCCGGGTGTGAGATTGTAGGCGGTGAGTTTCGCCGGATCGAGCCAGATGCGTATCGCATACTCCGGGCCGAACTGGTTGACGTCGCCCACGCCCGG
>JAQSWC010000185.1 GCA_029266815.1 Paucimonas sp. | reverse complement strand
CAGGTCATCGTGCAGGTGTTGTCGCGCAGCGGCATGCAGTGCATGGTGTGCCAGGATCATTTTGAGCTGCTGCGACATCTGGAAAAGCCGCCAGGCGCCGCCCTGGTTGCGGAAGAAGCACTGCACGGCATCGACTTGCGCCCGCTTGCGGCGAAGCTTGAGCAACAACCTTCCTGGTCGGATTTTCCTTTTATTGTTTTGACTTCGAAACTGACAGACAGCGTCAGCCCGCAGGCTCAGGCCATCAGCAAGAGCCTGGGCAATATCGTCATGCTCGAGCGCCCGATCAATGCGGAAACATTGCGGAGCGCAGCGGCTTCGGCATTGAGGGCGCGACGCCGGCAGTATCAGGCGCGCAGCGATCTGCAGGAGCGCGTTACTCTCAACGCCACGCTGGAAAGCCGCATCATCGAACGCACTGCAGAGCTGGCGAAAGCGAATGACCGGCTCATGCGTGAAATGAACGAGCGCGAACGGGCACAGATGGCACTCGTCCAGACGCAGAAAATGGAAGCATTGGGACATCTCACCAGCGGCATCTCGCATGATTTCAACAACCTGCTGAGCGTCATCCAGGGCAACGCCGACCTCATCAACCTGCTGGTGACGGATGATCGGGTAAAGCGCATGGCCGACACGATACACAAGGCCGCCAGGCAAGGCGCGAAAATGACGGCGCAGCTTCTTGCATTTTCACGAGGACAGCCGCTGGACTTGAAGCCTTTCGACCTCAATCACGCCCTGTTTAACCTGACGGACCTGCTGAAAGCGTCCCTGGGTTCGGGCGTGGAAATCAAGCTGGAACTGAGTTCGGGCATGCCGAACGTTAAAGCGGACCTGAACCAGATCGAATTGGCGGTCCTGAACCTTGCCATCAATGCCAAGGACGCGATGCGAGGCGGCGGCACGGTGACGATACGTACGGCGGTACATCGCGGCGTAAATGACCTGGATCCGCACAGGGATTATGCGGTGATATCGGTGGTGGATAGCGGAGAGGGAATCAACCCCGAAATCATCGGCAAGGTATTCGATCCGTTCTTTACCACCAAGCCCCTGGGTAAGGGAACCGGGCTCGGCTTGAGCCAGGTGTATGGCATTGCGCAGCAGTCAGGCGGCACGGCAAAAATAAAGAGCAAGGTGGGAGTGGGCACGACCGTGGAAATCTGGCTTCCGTTTGCCGAGGCCGATGAATCCTCCACGGCTCATTCCCATCGGAACCCGAGGTTCAAGCATGACGGCGAGCGCGCCTGCATTCTCGTCGTGGAAGACGATTCGCAGGTGCGGCAGTTCATGGTGGAAAGCCTCGAGATTCTCGGATACCAGGTCCTGTATGCGGAAGACGGCAAATCTGCTCTGGCCCAGCTCAGGGCCGTAAGGCCGGATCTATTGATTACCGACTTTCTCATGCCCGGCATGAATGGCTCGGAGCTGGTCAAGCTTGCGCATCAGATGTATCCCGAGCTTCCGACGATCATCGCAACCGGTTATGCGGACCTGCACGCAATCGACGAAGTGATCGACCGAGAAATGGTTTTGCGAAAGCCGTTCCAGTTGAATGACCTCGCCTATTGGGTGCAACACGCCTTGGAAATTTCCGAGTCTTCGGGCAATTTGCTGAGGTCGTCCGCTTAGGCGTCAGACGACTCCGTTAGTGAAATCGGTCGGGCGCAGGGGCCGCGCAAACAGTCATGCGGCATGAATCGTGACGGTTTTCATTCCCGCGTTGATTGCACGGGCCCTCAATTGCCCGCACCCTCCATCAACCTCTTGTCCCGCAGAGTCGCGCAATTTGGTCAGCACGCCGCGCTGGTGCAGTGTGCGTGCAATGGCGCGGGCACGGTCCCAAGTGGGCCTCCTGAATTGCAGGTCCGGAATGGTGTTGTAGGGAATCATGTTCAGCACTGCATACTTCCCCTTGAGCAGATCAACGATGCCGTCCAATTCATCGTCGCCATCGTTGATTCCTTCCAGCAGCGTCCATTGATACTGCACCGGGTGATGCGTGAGACGCGCATACTGCTCGCCAAGTTTCACCAACTCGCTTGGCGCCATGCGAGGCGCACGCGGCAGCAGGGTTTCGCGCAACTTCGGCTTGGTCGTGTGCAGGGATAACGCCAGAGCCGGTTTGACCTCGCTCTGAGGCAAGCGCTCGAATACGCGCGGATCGCCGACGGTAGAGAACACCAGGTTCTTGTGCCCGATGTTGCTCTCTGTGCCCAGGAGATGGATTGCTTCCATCACGTTGTCGAGGTTATGCGCCGGCTCGCCCATGCCCATGAACACCACTTTTTTCACAGGACGCAGAGAGCGCGCCAACACCACCTGAGCCACGATCTCTCCGCTCGTTACCTGGCGAATCAGTCCGCTGCGCCCGGTCATGCAGAACTGGCAGCCGACCGCGCATCCGACCTGGCTGGAAACGCATACGCCGTCGCGCGGCAGCAGCACGCTTTCCACCGTCTGACCATCATTGAGCCCGACGAGCAAACGGGCCGATCCGTCGTCGGTAGGATGGTTTGAGATCAGACGTACCAGGCCACGCAACTCGGCATCAATCGCAGGCATCGCCTCGCGCAATGCTTTTGGCAGAAAATCGTCGAGGCGACGCCCCTGATCGTGGGAACGGAGTTGTACCCAGTCACGCAATACGCGTTGCTCGTGGAGGGGCCTGGCGCCAAGTTCACGGAAGCGTTGGCGAATGGTTTCGATTTGCATGGGCAGAGTTTATAGTGCCAGGTATGCTGTGGCTAGAGAGCAGTGCTGAATCGTATTCAGATCTTCATTCAAGGGTGAGAAGGCGAGAAAGTGACTGCGTTGGATGCGGGATACTCTTCTCCCAAGATATGATCTGGTGCGTTCACGCGTCAATCCGCAATCTCTCCACCGTTTTAAAGCTGCGTAGGACTCTCAATGAAAGGGTGTGAGCATTTTTCAATTTAAGAGTTTGTATACCGCGAATCCGCTCAAGTTACGCAATATCTACCAGTGTGAAAATATAAAGAACAATATTGGCAAGGCGGGCATCTTTTTCTTGGATTTAATTCCTAATTTTCAGATGTGTGCCTAAAATTCATTATTTGCGCATGCAAATTCCGCTTGGAAAGCGCCGTCAAGGATTTTCATGTCGACACATTGATGTGTTGTCGTAGTGCACCTCTGTTGGTTCTAGCTAATAATTGATGCGTATCATGAAATTGTCCTTGACAGGGCATTTTCCAGATTGCATTGTCTTAAGCGTTGCGGTCATGCGCTGCGCGCGACTTCTCTCTTATACGTCCCGCTCGCCCGCCTCATCCTTGTTGTCGGTATCTGTCCCTAAGTGATCTTGTCACCGTGACGGTACCGTGCCGCGCTCGTTGAATAGACAAGGAATAAAGGCCCTCTTCAGACAAGCCGGAAAGGCAACAGAGGGAATTGCCCATTTTGCTCGACTTAGGAGACAAAGTTGAAACGGACCATCATTCACGGCCTCATTGCAGGCTTATCCATCAGCATGCTCGCCAGTTGCGGCGGCTCTTCCACTGACCAAGCCAGCAGCAAGCAGCTTCCCGACGGTGAAGCCTGTAATGCGGCCTGGGTAGCCTCGACAGCTTACAACGGCGGTGCCAAGGTTAGCCGTTCCGGTCGTAACTACACGGCTGCCTACTGGACCCAGAATCAAGACCCTGTAACGAACAGCGGCGTGCAAGGCAGCGGCAAGCCCTGGATTACCGGCTATTTGTGCGGCACAACGCCCACACCTACGCCGACACCCACACCGACTCCGACGCCAACACCTACCCCTACACCCACACCAACTCCGACGCCTACTCCCACACCGACCAGCAGTTGCCCGCAATGGGTCTTGGGTAAAGCCTATGCACAAGGTGCGAAGGTCGCGAACCGTGGCGGTTACTATCAGTGCAAGGTAGCAGGATGGTGCTCGTCGACGTCTACAGCTTATGAGCCGGGTGCAGGCTGGGCATGGGGCGAGGCATGGAGCGCAATTGCTGCCAGCCAGTGCAGCACCACGCCGACTCCCACACCGACTCCGACTCCAACTCCCACACCGACTCCAACGCCTACCCCGACTCCCACACCGACCGTCACCGTCGATCTGCTGGTGCTGTACGACAGCCATTCCAATGCCTATTTCAACAACCAGGTGGCAACCGCGATGCGTAGCTGGGTCGACCAGATGAATACGTTCAACGTCAACAGCCAGGTGCAGGTCCGCTGGCGCTTGGTTGGGGTAGAAGCCAATGAAGGTACGGGCGCTACAATGAGCGATGTCCTGTCATCCATTCGTAGCAGCACATGGGTGCAGCAGCGTCGTGATGCGTTGGGTGCCGACTTCGTTTCGCAGTTGCATAAAACTGGCGCCTGCGGTGTCGGTTATGTGTCGGTCAGCAAAGCTTATTCGTTCAATGTTGTGGGTCCTAATTGCGGCCCGAACACCATGGCGCATGAGCTCGGCCACAATATGGGTCTGAATCACTCCCGTCGCCAGGGCAACACGGGTGGTGCGCGTTATGCGTACGGCCTCGGCTACGGCGTGGACAATACGTTTGCGACATTGATGGCGTATGCACAATCGTTCAATGCGCCGAGGGTCTCGAAGTATTCCAACCCCAACCTGCTGTGCAGCGGGCTGCCATGCGGCGTACCGGAAGGACAACCGGAGCAGGCCTTTGCTGCGAAAGCGATCAACAACGTGAGAACTGAAATCGCTGGTTTCAATCCCACGAAGGTACCTTGATCGCAGAAGGCGCATGCTGCATCGATTGCACTCCGTACGGAGCTGCAATCGGCGCAACTGGTGGAAGCACGTATTGCCGGGAATGTCCGCACGGGCATTCCTGGTGTTCCTGACTCTGCTAATACAGCGCT
>JAQSWC010000184.1 GCA_029266815.1 Paucimonas sp. | reverse complement strand
GATGAATTGGAGAGAGCCGGCGATATCCTTCATCGGCGTCATGGAAGGGGTGTTTAAACTTGATACCTTCTAAGTCTTTACCTGGGCAATCGGCAAGTATCTTCCATTGCTTTAGTCCGAATTCTTCTTGTAGCTGATAAGCGTTCGTTAAGTTCTCGTCTTCGCCGGCTTTTCCAGTTGCAGAAAGTATTGAGCTTAAAGATGTCTTTATCGCGATGTCGTGCGCGATGATTAATAATCCGCGTTCTGTTTCAACCAAACTGTATAAATTCTCTGGGTGTAAATTCAGCGCCTGGTTCGCGGGAATTGTCCAAGGCGTAGTAGTCCAGATGACGGCGTAGCCTTTGTCGGTCGGAAGCTTTTCAAGGCCGAAGGCTTTTGCAATTTTTTCGGGCTCTGCAAAAGGGAAACCTACAAAAATTTCTGGATCGCGCTTGTCCTGGTATTCCACTTCCGCTTCGGCCAGCGCCGACTGGCAATCGAAACACCAGTTCACCGGTTTCAGGCCGCGATAGACATAGCCTTTTTCATAGATCTTGCCGAGCGTGCGGATCTCGTCGGCTTCATTGCGGAAATCCATCGTCTTGTACGGATGACCCCAGTCGCCCAGCACGCCGAGGCGGATGAAATCCTTCTTTTGCTTCTCCACCTGCTCGCTGGCATAGGCGCGCGACTTCGCCAGGACTTCTGCGGTCGGCAAGCCCTTGCCATGCAGTTTCTCGATCTGGATTTCGATCGGCATGCCGTGGCAATCCCATCCCGGAACATAAGGCGCATCGAAGCCGCCAAGTTGCTTGGCCTTGACGATCATGTCCTTCAGGATCTTGTTGACCGCGTGGCCAATGTGGATGTCGCCGTTCGCGTACGGCGGTCCGTCGTGCAGGATGAAGGTGGGGCGGCCCTTCGATGCCTTGCGGATCCTGTCGTAGATTTTCTTTTCCTGCCATTGCCTGACCCAGCCAGGTTCACGTTTGGCGAGGTCGCCGCGCATCGGGAAGGGCGTTTCGGTCAGGTTAACCGGGTATTTGTTTTTTTGCTCGGACATGATGGTTTCGCGTAAGTGTTCATTGGATTAAACAGGAAGGCATGCGTCTGTTCAATCATCAAATTCGATCGGTGGCGGATACGGCGAGCATCTCCGATTCCTTGAAATAAGCGCGCGCGTGCTCCACATCGCGCGCAATCGCCGCCGTCAATGTCGGCAGATCGACATACTTTTCCTCGTCGCGAAGTTTCTTGAGAAATTCCACTCGGATCACTTCGCCATAGGTCTGGCGATCGAAATCGAAGAGATAGGTTTCGAGCAGGACCCGGCCGCTGTCTTCCAGGGTCGGACGCACACCCAGGCTGGCGACGCCCGGCAGCGGCTTCGAGTCCAGGCCATGCACCTGCACGACGAAGATGCCGGACAAGGCGGGACGCTTATGAGCGACGCGCAGGTTCAGCGTCGGGAATCCGATCGAGCGTCCCAGCTTCTTGCCGTGAACCACATGGCCCGAAATCGAAAAAGGATGGCCGAGCAGCCGACGGGCCTGGGCAAAGTCGCCGGCGGCGAGCGCATGTCGTACAGCAGACGACGAGATACGGGTATCGCCGATGGTGACGGTTTCCAAGGTCTCAACCTCGAAGTCGTGGCGCTTGCCTGCTTCGCGCAGCATCGCAATATCACCGGCACGTTTTGCGCCGAAGCGAAAGTCGTCGCCGACAATCAGCCATTTCGCGTGCAGGCCCTGTACCAGTATGTTTTCAATGAATTCCTGCGGCGACAACGCGGCGAAATGCGCATTGAAATGCTCGACGATGACGCGGTCGATGCCGGCATTACTGAGCGACTGCAGCTTGTCGCGAAGATTGGCGATGCGAGTCGGCGCTTTCGACAGGTCGCCAGCGAGCTGGGCAAAGTATTCGCGCGGATGCGGTTCGAAGGTCATTACCGCCGCCTCGACCTTCAGGCGCAACGCCGCTTCGCGCACGCGTGCCAGCAGCGCCTGGTGGCCGCGATGCACGCCGTCGAAGTTACCAATCGCGAGTGCGCAGGGCGCACGCGATTCGGCATTGGGAAGTCCGCGAAAAACCTTCATGAGGTGAGGAAGAGACTGCAAAACCTTGGATTATAAAGGTTTGGCCTGAACAGGAATGCCGTTTTGGCAGCGGTTTTTGTCAGTGATGATAGGAGCGGCGCTCCAGCGGATCGCGCCGGTAGTAGCGCGATAGCAGCGAGTAGATATGTGGATAGGCTGCAGCCAAGGGGGCGGGGCGCAGGAAAAAGGACTCCGAACATACTGCGAAGAACTCAGCAGCATTGGTGGCCCCATACGGGTCCAGCGGCAGGGGGCCTATCCAGGCCACGTGCGATGAACCTCCGGCATCCCAATCGGTGTGATAGTGATTGTCCTGGGCTTCCACCCGCTCCGCGAAATCCTCGAACGCTTCCGAGAAAGCGCGCTGCCATTCCACCGGCTTGATCGACTGGTGAAAGGCCGTCAGGAACGGCGGATAACCATTCGCAATACTGCGTTTCATGTCGATCTTGTGCGCGAACTCGTGGATCACGACATTGCGGCCGTCGTAGCCGTGCATCGAATTTTCCACGTCTTCCCAGGAAAGCACGATGGCGCCTCCCTGCTGTATCGCTTCGCCGGCCAGCGGCTCGTTCCATTCATGAACAATGCCGGAGGAATCCACTTCCTTGCGTGCCACCATGAATCCGGAGGGATAGACAATGATTGCAGGTACATCGTCATACAGGTCCAGCGTCAGGTTCAATACGACATAGGAAGCCTGTGCGGCAATCAACACGGCAGCCTGGTTGCTGAGCTCGAAATCGGCCGCGCCCCGGATGGGTACCTTGGACAGGAAGGCCTCGCTCATTTTCTTCAGGCGGAAGATTTCTTCGCGGGAGAGTCCTTGCAGGAAGGGGAGTTGCGCCAGGCACGCAAACCATAGGGAATCCGGAATCTGCGGCCGTTTTGCCAGCAGACGGGAAAAGCGATTCGATATGGCTTTGAAAAGTTTCATTCCGGCTATATAAGGCGTGCTGAACGAATTGCAATAGCGATTAATGACACTTGATAGTCGGCTTACATGATTCCCCAGATTCCATTCAAGGCCGCGAGAGCCGCCAGACCCGCAGTTTCGGTGCGCAAAATCCTGTCCCCCATGCCGACGGCAATCATGCCGCGCGACAGTGCCATTTCCTCCTCTTCAGGGGAAAATCCCCCTTCAGGTCCGATGACCAGCGCCAAGGCTTGCGGCGGATGGTGCTTTACCCATTCCGACAAAGAGTGCTCAGCCCGGGGCGACAGCAGCAAGCGCCGGTGCAAATCGTCGCGTTCTGTCCATTGTGCAAAATCTGCCGGCTCGGCCACCTGCATCAGCCGGTTTCGTCCGCATTGTTCAGACGCGGCGACAACGATAGCGTTCCAGTGCGCGGTTTTCTTTTCTGCGCGCTCGGATGTGAGTCTGGTCACGCAACGTTTTGCCGCGAGGGGCTGCAAGCCCGCGGCGCCCAGTTCGACCGCCTTTTCCACTATCCAATCCATTTTCGAATTTTCCGGCAATGCCTGCGCCACAGTCACGGCATAGGGCAATTCTGCATCGCGAGGATTGAAAACTTTTATCTGCACGGTTGCAGTCTTGCGATCGATGGCATCCAGGGTTGCGACATATTCGCCGCCGTTTCCATTGAAGAGAGTGATGTGGGAACCTATGGGCAGGCGAAGCACGTGGATATGGCGCATGATCGCCTCGGATAGCACGAGGCTGGTTCCGATCTCCATCGTTTGCGGGCAATAAAAGCGCGGCATGAATTGAAATGGGCTGCAGAAATGCGTTGTGATTGGTAGATTGTGCCTCAAGCCCACGGCTTTGGCTGCCTTTTAAATTCCAACACGCCGCTATCCTAGTCAACGAGAAATTCTCGCAGAGCGAGCCTGGCGTTGCCTGAAACTCAAGTGCCGGGTCTGTGCTGCGCTCTGGTAAAATACGGCGCTTTGCAGCGGTCCGATTCATCTTTTTGCGGCCGCTCCTTTTCACGATTCAAGCGCTTTTATCCATGACTTCGATGCTCCCCACCACTATGATGGCCGATGCGATCCGCGCGCTGGCCATGGATGCAGTTCAGAAAGCCAATTCAGGCCATCCCGGCATGCCAATGGGCATGGCAGAGATCGCAGTCGCTTTGTGGAGCCGCCATTACCGTCACAATCCGGTGAATCCGCACTGGGTCAACCGCGATCGTTTCGTATTGTCGAATGGGCACGGTTCAATGCTGCACTATGCGCTGCTGCACCTGACGGGCTACGACCTGTCGATGGACGAGATCCGCAATTTCCGGCAGATGCATTCGAAGACGCCGGGCCATCCCGAAGTCGGCATTACGCCCGGCGTGGAAACCACCACCGGTCCGCTGGGACAGGGCATCAGCAATGCGGTCGGTATGGCGCTGGCTGAGAAGTTGCTCGCTGACGAGTTCAACAAGCCCGGCTTCAACGTCGTCGATCACCACACCTATGTCTTCACCGGCGACGGCTGCCTGATGGAAGGCATTTCGCACGAAGTCTGTTCCTTTGCGGGCACCCTCGGCCTGAACAAGCTGGTCGTGCTGTACGACGATAACGGTATCTCGATTGATGGCAAGGTGGAAGGCTGGTTTACCGACGATACGCCCAAGCGTTTCGAGTCCTATGGCTGGAATGTGATTCCCGGCGTGGATGGCCACGATGTGAATGCCGTCGATGCCGCGATTCAGAAGGCAAAGACATCGGACAAGCCGACCCTTATCTGCTGCAAGACCGTGATCGGCAAGGGCTCGCCCAATCTCGCCGGCACCGACAAGGTTCATGGTGCCGCGCTGGGGGAAAAGGAAGTGGCGGCCGTG
>JAQSWC010000183.1:4893-6853 GCA_029266815.1 Paucimonas sp. | reverse complement strand
CTTCGGACGGCGCCGATGGAGAATTCGAGACACTCGCCAAACCATTCACCTTCGACCGTTTGAAAAATCTGCTGGAAGGCAGCAAGCAATCGTCCTGAAAGATCTGACAGATCTTCTAGTCGGCAGGAGGAGCGCCAAAGCGTGCCACATCAACCGGCGAGACCAGTCCGCCCTGGTTGCCCCATGCGGATCGCGCATAGGACACCACTGCCGCAACTTCTTCCTCGTTCAGGAGCATCCTGAAGGCGGGCATGCCGTACGGTCGCGGATTGCCCGCAGTCGAGGGCGGATAACCGCCATTGAGCACGATGCGGATCGAATTGATGGAGGAACGTGTCGTCAGAGAGCGTGCGCCGGCCAGCGGCGGATAGGCAGGCGGAGCGCCCTTGCCGTCCACGCCATGACATGCGGCGCAATGCTTCTCATACAGCCGGGCGCCCTTTTCCAGAATGGGTTTGGCATTGCCCGATACCTGGACACCAGCATGCTTCTCTGCCGCTTTTGCATGCGGCACGGATTTCAGGTAGACCGCCATCGCCTCTATGTCGTCGTCTGATAGATGCTGCAGACTTCCAGCCACCACTTCCGACATCGGGCCGAACACGGCGCCGCGTGAAGATACGCCGGTCTTGAGCAGGTCGGCAATGTCCCGGGTGTGCCAATCGCCGAGGCCGCTCTGCGCGTCCGACGTGAGCGATGAGGCGTACCAGTTCAGCATCGGAATCATGCCGCCGGCCAGGTTGGCATTTCCCACCGTACCGCCGAGGGCATTGCGTTCGGTGTGGCAGGCACTGCAATGTCCCAGCCCTTCGACCAGGTAGGCGCCGCGATTCCACGCTGCACTCTGCGCCGCTTGCGGTTCGAACACGCCCGGCTCGAAATACAGCACGCGCCAGAAGGCGAGCAGCGCGCGCTGGTTGTAGGGGAATCGCAGTTCGTGTTGCAGGTTGTCTTGCCGAACCGGAGCCACAGTACGCAGGTGGGCGTAGATGGCATCCGAATCGGCACGAGTAACCTTCGTGTAATTCGGATACGGAAACGCTGGATACAGAAAACTGCCGTCCCTCGATTTGCCGTTATGCAGGGCGCGCCAAAAGTCGTTCGATGTCCAGACGCCGATGCCGGTATCGCGGTCCGGCGTGATGTTGGAAGAATAGATCTGCCCGAACGGCGTGGCGATGGCCCTGCCGCCTGCATATTTCTCGCCTCCGCGCGAGGTATGACAAGCCATGCAGTTGCCTGCCTTGGCGAGATACTCGCCTCTTGCTACCTGTTGCTGCACATCCGCTACAGGCGCGGATTGAATGTCCGATCCCGGTTCATGCCATGTTTCGAGAGCGAATAGGGCAGCGAGCACCAGCATGACAAGGGCGATCGCGGCAAATACGATACGCCGGACGATGGATCGGCTTGTCATTGCAGCGCGCTCCCGCAAGACATCGGAAACCTGACTGACGAAGCGGGTACCGGCGTCATGTCTTCGGGCACGGGCTGCGCCGCAAGCCAGCTCGAGATCGCGCCGACATCATCCGGCGTGAGCTGATGGGCGATGGTGGCCATGCAATCCGGTCTGACCGCGCGTCGGGTGCCGGCCTTCCACGCGCCAAACTGCGAGTTCAGATAGTCGCGGGACAAACCTAGCAGGCTCGGAATAGAAGGAAGCGCGCCGGTGAGGCGGTCGCCATGGCAGGCAATGCATGCTGGAATATTTCTTGATGTATCACCCGACATGACAAGGCGGCGTCCGTGCTCCAGAATTGCAGGGCTGGTATTGGATACCTGCGGCGGCGGATAAGGCAAATGCAGGCTGGAGAAATATTGCGCCAGCTCCAGCAGATACTCATCCGACAGGTGCGCCACCATGTAAGTCATGCCGGGATTCTGCCGGCGGCCGTCACGGAAATTGACCAGTTGGTTGTAGAGGTAACCCGACGGCTAGCCTGCAATGCTCGGGAAAAAA
>JAQSWC010000183.1:0-4883 GCA_029266815.1 Paucimonas sp. | reverse complement strand
CACCCGTGGCCCTGCCCTCCTTGCCATGACAGGCGGCGCAGGCGACGGCACGCTGGGCAATGGTGTTTTCCACCTGTACCGATTGAGCGCCGGCATAGCCGGATGTCATCATGAGAACAACAAGGGCAAGCCTGCACGATGCGGCAAACCGCCTCGGATCAATAGCAAAAAGTTTGAGCCTCATTCGCGCGCATCATGGAGTGGGTTACCGCCAGGAACACTCTTGTCGTACCAGCAAAAATACAGACGGCAGAGTGAGCTTGCATTGTAACGAGGCTGCGTTAATCCTGCTTTTAGATCAATCCGCCGTTGATTGAAATGATTTGCCCCGTGATGTATGCCGCGTGGTGAGAAGACAGGAAGGCGACCAACTCGGCCACTTCTTCAGGCTTGCCTGCGCGTTTCATCGGCACCATGCGCTCTATACTCGCCTGGTCGAATGCGCCTTCGATCATGTCACTATCGATGATACCCGGAGCCACCGCGTTGACCGTAATGCCCCGGCTGGCCACTTCCAGCGCCAGCGACTTGGTGGCCGCATTCAGGCCGCCCTTCGCTGCTGCATAGTTCACTTGGCCGCGATTGCCGGTCAGCGATGCCACGGACGACATATTGACGATGCGGCCCCAGCGACTGCGGATCATTGGCATCATCAATGCATGCGTGACATGGTAGAAGCCGTTCAGGCTGACATCGAGCACGCTGCGCCACTGCTCTTCCGCCATACCGGGAAACACCGCGTCGCTATGGATGCCTGCGTTATTGACGAGAATCTGGATCGGCTCATCCGAGACCAGGAGCTCCAGTGCCGCCGACACTGCCTGTGCGTCGCGTATGTCGAACACTACTGCCTCCGCGTTGCCGCCTTCGGCGATGATGGAGTCGACCACTTCTTTGGCACGCTCCGGCCGGCCGTTGGCGTGCACATAGACGAAATGGCCGTCGGCCGCCAGACGGCGGCAAACTGCCGCGCCCAGCACGCCGCTGCCTCCGGTTACCAAAGCTCGTTTCATCATTTTTTCCTTTTGTTTGAAGGCTTGGGACTTCGTGGCACCCTGTTTCAGGCAAGCGCCTGGGCAGTGATCTCAGGCACCAGGAATACCGGCATTCAGGACCACCGCTGCGCGTCCCTCGAGGAGCATTTTCCCGCCGGCAGCAACCTGGAATTCATAGAGCACGGTATGAGCGTCGCCGCTGACTCGCTGGACTGCGATATCGAGGTCGGAAACGATATCGTCCAACCGAGCCACGTGCATGGTGGTTCCGCGTACACTGGCCAGATAACCGGCGCGCGGCCGCTCGTTTTGCCCCGCGATGAGCGCACCGTGAACTGCCATTGCCTGCGCGGCATACTCGATGCCGCAGACGGCGGCGAGCTGATCCTGCGCCCGCAGAGGATTAGCAGGATCGCGATGGCTGACCGCATGAGCGTGCAGCACCTGTTCATTCCACTCTTCAACCGATTCAAGCAGGCACATGCTGCCCTGGTGCGGAATACGCGCGGCAATCCAGTCGCGGTTCAAGCGCATGGCGCGACCCTCACTTCGATCCGCGTATTGTCCAGATAATTCAGCACCAGCGTGCCCGCCTTTTTTTGAGCAACTGCCTGCAGGAGCGGCAGGCTACGTGCCACGGGAATCGCGGTGCGCAATGCTTCGAGCGCAGGGTCGCCCAACTGATCGGCTTCGGCGACAGTGATGTCGATGTCAATACGTGCCAGTGACGAAGATCCGGGCTGAGGAGACAGCACCATACCCAGTCCCATCTCGTCCGGAATCGGGCGGGTATGAAAAAGCGGTTCGGGATAGGTCGTGTCGCAGGCAATCAGCAGCACGGCACACTTATCGGCTGCTACCTGCGCCACCGCTTCCAACAGGCCGGCGCCGAAACTGCCGTCGTAGGCACACATCACCGCAGAAGGTGCCATGGCCTTTGCCGCAATGCCCCAGTAACCGGCGGCTGCGTTATGCACCGAATTGTGAAAGCGCGTTGGCGAAATCTGCCGGTCCGACGACGCGAGCATCTGGCAAATTTCATGGCAATTCGCGCCGTCGCCGCCAGATGCGGTGAACACCGTGGCTAGTTTCGACACGTCGTCACCCGACTGCTCCGCCGCCTGATACCCAACGGCGATCGAGAGCTTGACGATAGGGCCGCAACGACGGCGCTCCGCCGCAGGCAAGGCGGATGGCGCGGGAACGATGGTTTTTTGCGGCTGGTACGGCACAGCGCCGGCCAGGATGGGAGCGGCACTGGCCCAGTCGTTGAATCCGGGACCGATCAGGCCGATGCCGTTGATGTACGCGGTAGTCATGCTATGTCAGTTCGCCCGCTTGAGAACCAGACTGCAATTGGTGCCGCCGAATCCAAAGGAATTGCTCAACACCGCATTCATGTCTGCACTGCAATTGGCCGTTAAATATTGAAGCGGCAGTTGCGGATCGAGTGTTTCGGTATTGACGCCGCCGGGCATGAGGCCGTTCTGCAATGCCAGCGCGCAGATGACCGCTTCTATGCCGCCGGCTGCGCCCAGCGTATGGCCGGTGGCGCCCTTGGTGGAACTGCACGGTATGGCATTTCCAAAAAGCGCTGCAACCGCCTTGCCTTCCGCCGCATCGTTGGAAGGCGTGGCGGTTCCATGAAGGTTGATGTAAGCGATCTGCTCCGGCTGCATGCCGGCAGCGGCCAGCGCCTGTTCCATCGCCAGCTTCGCGCCGAGCCCTTCAGGATGAGGCGAGGACATATGGTAGGCGTCGCTCGACTCACCGATGCCAGCAACGAGGATGGCGTCGCCATCAAGATCATTGGGCGTGCGTTCGAGCACAATCAGCGCAGCGCCTTCGCCGATGGAAATTCCATTACGGTTGGCATCGAAGGGACGGCAGGGTTTATCGGCCGTCAGACCTAGCGATGTGAACCCGTAAAGCGTGGTCAGGCATAGCGAGTCCACGCCGCCAACGATGGCAGCATCGATAAATCCCGCCTCGATCATGCGGCGCGCAGAACCGAAGACCTTGGCGCTCGACGAGCAGGCAGAAGATACGACAGCCGCCGGTCCGGTCAATCCCAGTCGTACACGCGCATAGTCCGCCGCCGAAAAAGTGCTGTGCGTGTTGCGATAGGTGAAACCGGAAGGTAGAGGGCCGCTTCCGTTCTCGCGCATGCGATAGGCGAGTTCAGTCTCGAAGATGCCTGAGGTGCTGGTGCCAAGAAAGAGGCCGATGCGGTTCCTGCCGTAGCGGGTAATGAGCGCATCCACCTTCTGCAGGAAGTCGTCCTGCGCCATGGCCAGTTCAAGCAGGCGGTTGTTGCGGCAGTCGTAGTCTTTCATGCCGACCGGCAGCGAAATTTCATCCACGCCCTGTACCGCGCCAATCCACGTATCGAGGTCGACGGTATCGAAATTACAATGCACGAGGCCACTGCGGCGCTGCTGCAAGGCTTCAAGCGTTTGCGACAGACCCTGCCCGATACAGCTCGTGGCCGTGAAATGGGAAAGATGAAGCGGTTTCAATTGGCAGGGAAAAGGCGATTTATCCAGTGGCCGATTCTAACAAATAGTCACAGGTTAAAGCTCTGCCACGAGCAAAATGTTGGCAAACGGTGTGCCCTTGTTCATCGGCAGGCTTCTCACCTCGAAACCCAGCTCTTCCAGCTTGGCTTTCCATTGCGACAAGGGCCGGCAATAGAGTTTGCTGTTTCGGTGGCCGCGTGCAAACGTGACCACATGATCGACCCATACGCTGAACATGAAGGGCAACCCGCCATCGGCATCGCCTACGCGCAGGATCAGCCGGCCGCCGGGCGTCAGCGCATCGCGCACGCGGCGCAGCACGTCGTCCTGGGCGGCGATATTGACGTAATGCAGCACGTCTAGGATGACGACAGCATTGGCTTTACCGAAATCCGTCTTGCACATGTCGCCGACCGTGAACACTGCGCTGTCGCCAAGCGCCTGCCGCGCACGCTCCACATCACTGGACATCAACTCGATGCCGTGGATCGATTGAGGTTCGGGAGCGGCCGGCCATTCGCGCGGCCAGTTGCCGCTCCGGTATGCAGTACCTGCGCTGTGGAGCCATGATGCGAGCAGGCCCTGACCACAGCCGATGTCCAGTATGCGGCCGCCGGAGGGAATCAGGCCATGCTCCAGCATGCCCGCGAAAACAGGGTCGCCGCCCAGCTTGCCGCGGGCAAAGTGCCACGCGAACCGGCCGGCGGAACGATAAGGTTGGGACGCAGTATCAACAAGCTGGCGGATGAATTGGTGACTCATGACGTGGAATGTAAGGCAGCGGAAAGGGTAATGAAACGCAGGTTGGCACGATCTGCGGCAGCAAAAACAAGCGGTAATACATCGAGAATCACGGGGCGGCCCTCCGGGGAACGGGCGCAGTTGCCGTCATGTACCAGCAGGATGGCGCCCGGACGCAAGTCTTTCAAAAGACGCTGAGCGATCAGTCCGGCATCACCGGTGCGCGTATCGTAGCCGCGCCGCGTCCATGCTGCCAGGCGAAGACCCAGCCTGTGAAGCACGGGATCGAGAAACGGATTGCGCAAGCCCGCGGGAGCGCGAAAGAAGCGCGGGCGAACGCCTGTGATCTGCTCCAGCGTCGCCTGCCCTTTTCCCACTTCTCGCTTCAGCCCGGTCGGCCCCATCACGGAAAAGCAATGGCTATGCGACTGGCTGTGATTCTCCACATCGTGCCCGCGCGCGATGATGTCACGGCACATATCCGGATAGCGCGATGCGCGATCGCCGATGCAAAAGAACGTGGCTTTGACGCCGTGCCGATCGAGCAGGTCGAGAACTTGCGGCGTGACTTCGGGATCGGGACCGTCGTCGATGGTGAGCGCAATCTGGTTTTTCGCTGCGCATGCGG
>JAQSWC010000182.1 GCA_029266815.1 Paucimonas sp. | reverse complement strand
TGAAATGGCCGACACATTCAGTGCACTTGTGCGGGTCGATTTCATAGATAAGCGGCCCCATCGAGATGGCATCGTTCGGACATTCCGGCTCGCAGACGTCGCAGTTGATGCAATCATCAGTGATCATCAGTGCCATGACGTCAATCCTAGGAATGCAGGAGCGGGCTCACGCGCCCATCGAGGCGATCTTCTGCTTCAGCCATTTTTCGACTGAAGGAAAAACGAATTTCGAGACATCGCCGCCCAGCAAGGCAATCTCGCGCACGATAGTGCCCGAGATGAACTGATACTGGTCGGAAGGGGTGAGGAACATGGTCTCGACGTCTGGCAGCAGATAGCGATTCATGCCGGCCATCTGGAATTCATATTCGAAGTCGGAGACGGCGCGCAGGCCGCGGACAATGATGCGGGCATCATGACGTCGCACGAAATCCTTCAGCAAACCGGAAAAGCTCTCGACAGTAACATTCGGATAATGGCCGAGCACTTCGTTGGCAATCTCCAGCCGCTCGTCGAGCGAGAAAAACGGGCGCTTGTTGCGGCTGTCGGCAACGCCGACGACGAGTTTGTCGAACAGGCCGGACGCACGGCGCACCAAGTCTTCATGTCCGCGGGTCAGCGGATCGAAGGTACCGGGGTAGACGGCTATCACCATGATGGATCACCAGAGAAGGGCGGAACGCCTGGAACCCGCATTATGCCTGAACTTGGGGCGGCGTTTTGCGTCGCAACAGGTGGAAATAGACTATGCCGGCCTTGCCTGAGCGAAGCACTTCCCAACCGTCCAGCCAGGCCGGCGCGGTATCGCCTTCAAGCGCCATCTCGGCTTCCGCGTAAACCAGGCCGCCAGGAGAAAGCAGACGCTCGCACAAGGGCAGGATTTTCATCAGCCAGTCCTGATGGTAAGGAGGATCGGCAAAAATAAGCCCGAAACGCTGCGCAGCGCCATCGTGCGCCAGAGAACCGGCAACACTCATGGCATCGCCTCGGAGAATCTGGATGTGTTCCGCCTTGAGCTTGTCGACATTGGCGTTCAGTTGCCTTGCCGCCGCTGCATGGCTTTCCACCATGACGACTTTCGCCGCACCGCGGCTGGCTGCTTCGAAACCCAGGGCGCCGGTGCCCGCAAAAAGATCCAGACAGGCCAGGTTCTGCCAACTGCCGTCAAGCAAGTGGTTCAACCAATTGAACAGTGTCTCGCGCACCCGGTCCGGTGTCGGCCGCAGGCCAGGCGCGTCTAGCACGGGCAAGGGCGTGCGCTTCCACTGTCCGCCGATGATGCGAACCTGGCGCGGCGCTGCCTTGCCCGGCGAAGAAGTTTTCTTCATGAGAACTGCCTTTGCTGACGATGCATTTCAAGAGTCGGGCTTGCCAAAGCACGCTTGCCCTCTTGTTGGATTAGAATGACGGCTCATCGGCAGAGGCATAGCGGCTTCCACAGTTGCACCGTGGGACGATTGCACTCCACGGCCGCCAACTTCACGGCGCAGCAAAAGCGCCCTTATTTTTCCGAATGTTTAGTTTCTTCAAGAAAAAGCCGAAAGACGAACCGGCAGTGCCGCAAGTTGCCGAGACCGAGGTGCCGATCCCGGCCCCAGCTCCAGCTCCCGAGCCGCAGGCAGAGATTGAACAAGCGCCCCCGCCTTCTCCCGAGCAGAAATCTTCGTGGCTGAACCGGCTGAAAACTGGGCTTGCAAAGACTTCCTCCAATCTGACCACGCTGTTTGTCGGCGCCAAGATCGGTGACGAATTATACGAGGAACTCGAATCCGCGCTGCTGATGTCAGACGCCGGCGTCGAGGCGACGCAAACGCTGCTGGATTCACTGAAACGCAAGGTCAAGGACGAAAAGCTGACGGAAGCGGATCAGGTGAAGGCGGCGCTGAGAACGCTTCTGACCGAACTGCTGGAGCCGCTCCAGAAGCCGCTGGTGCTCGGCCTCCATCAACCGCTGGTCATGATGGTAGCCGGCGTCAACGGCGCCGGCAAGACGACAACCATCGGCAAGCTTGCCAACCACATGCAGGCGCATGGCCAATCAGTGCTTCTGGCGGCGGGCGATACTTTCCGCGCCGCTGCGCGCGAGCAATTGGCGATCTGGGGTGAACGCAATAATGTCACGGTGATCTCCCAGGAATCCGGAGATCCGGCGGCGGTGGCATTCGATGCGGTCAGCTCGGCGAAAGCGCGCAGCACCAACATCGTCATGGTGGATACTGCGGGCCGGCTGCCGACGCAGCTCCACCTGATGGAAGAGCTGAAGAAAATCAAGCGCGTGATTGCAAAGGCTATGGATTCCGCGCCGCATGAGGTATTGCTCGTCATTGACGGCAACACTGGCCAGAATGCGTTGGCGCAAGTAAAGGCCTTTGACGATGCGCTCGGCCTGACCGGCTTGGTGGTGACCAAGCTTGACGGCACCGCCAAAGGCGGCGTACTCGCCGCGATTGCCAAGGTACGGCCGGTGCCGGTATATTTCATCGGCGTTGGCGAAAAGATGGAAGACCTGCAGCCGTTCAATGCGCAGGAATTCGCCGATGCGCTGCTCGGCTAACCGTCCCGCTACCGTACCCTCCTTCGCATGATCGATTTCAAACACGTCAGCAAGCAATACTCGCACGGCGTTACGGCCCTCTCCGATGTAAACCTTTCGGTGACGAAGGGCGAACTGATCTATCTAGCCGGTCCTTCCGGCGCCGGCAAGTCCACCATCCTGAAGCTGATCGCCGCCATGGAGCGCCCAAGCGGCGGGAGTGTGCAGGTGAATGGCCAGGATATCGGAAAACTCAAGCGTTCCGGCCTGCCTTACCTGCGCCGCAATCTCGGTCTCATACTCCAGCAGCAACGCCTGCTCGATGACCGCAGCGTGCTGGCGAATGTGATGCTGCCTTTGCAAATCACCGGCTCCACCAACTCGGAAGCGGAAAAGCGCGCGCGCGCCGCGCTCGACAAAGTAGGCCTGCTCGACAAGGCCGCTGCCATGCCGGTGGCGCTCTCCGGCGGCGAGCAGCAGCGCGTGTCGATCGCACGCGCCATCGTCAACCGGCCGCAGATCATTCTTGCAGACGAACCCACCGCCAATCTCGACCGTGCCAGCGCTACCCGCGTGATGGACGCGATCACCGCATTTCATGCGGTCGGCGTGACCTGTGTGATCTCCAGCCACGACGAACAGATACTAGGCCGCGCCAGTCGCGTGGTCTATCTTAATCAAGGACGTGTCGTGGACGGCTGGCGCGATGATGCACCGAAAGGTCAGGCATGAGAGGCTGGATCAGGCAGCATCGCACGGCAGTTGCTGCCGCCTTCGCGCACATGAAAGGTCGCAGCGGCTTTCTGATGAACATGCTGGTCGTGGCGATCGCGCTCGCCCTCCCCTTCGCCGGTCTGACTTTGCTGGAAAACCTCAGGCCGATGACGGACAAGCTGGCAGTGGAACCGGAAATCAGCCTTTTTCTCGCGAATGATCTTCCCCGCGAGCAGGCGCTTGAATTGAAGCCTCGCATCCTCAGCACGGCGCAGGCAATGCACCGGACGGCGAAACTTGAATTCGTGCCGCGCGAGAACGCGCTGTCCATACTGAACGAGCGTACTGGTGTAGGCGATGCTGTCACGGCGCTCGGCACCAATCCCTTGCCAGACGCCTATGTCCTGAAACTTGGCACACCCCTCAATGCTGGCGAGGCAATGCAGGCGGAACAGCTTGCCGCACAGCTCAAGGCATTGCCGGGCGTAGAACTGGTGCAGATCGATTCGGCTTGGGTAAAGCGGCTGGCGGCGCTGATGCGCATTCTTCGCCTCACGCTACTTTTGTTGGCGGTGGCTCTTGGCGCTGTGGTAGTAGCGGTGGTTTTCAATACCATCCGCCTCCAGGTGTTGAGCCAGAAGGAAGAGATCGAGGTGTCCCGCCTGCTGGGCGCGACCGATACCTACGTTGCGCGTCCCTTCTATTACAGCGGCGCACTGCTCGGGCTTTTTGCAGGGGCAATTGCGCTGGGAGCGGTGGTGCTGGCTTTGCAGCCGTTGAATCTCGCCATTGCCGAATTCGCCCGGCTGTATGCCTCCGATTTCAGGCTGTCTCCTCCCGGCGCTGCGTTGTCCGCTTTGCTGCTGGCCTTGAGCGCTGCGCTCGGCATGCTGGGCGCGCTACTGTCGGTGAGGCGGCATTTGTCTGCGCTATAAGATGAGGATGGCGCGGAAGTCGTTCACATTGGTGAGTGTTGGCCCGATCGTCACCAGATCACCCAACGCACCAAAGAATCCGTAAGCGTCGTTGTCATCAAGCATCGCTTGCGCGTCGAGACCAAGTACGGCGGCGCGTTTCAAGGTGTCCGGCCCGCATATCGCACCGGCATTGTTTTCCGAACCATCGATGCCGTCGGTATCGCAGGCGAGTGCATGTATGCGTTCATGGCCGCCAAGCGCAATCGCCAGGCTCAGCAGAAATTCCGTGTTTCGCCCGCCGCGCCCCTTGCCACGCAGGGTGACCGTCGTCTCTCCGCCTGACAGCAGTACGCACGGCCTGGCGAAAGGCTTGCCCTGTTCTGCAATCCTCAATGCCAGTTCCGCTTGGATTCGGGCTACGTCGCGCGCTTCGCCTTCGACGCGATCCGAGAGAATGTGAGGCGTAATGCTGGCACTAACTGCCGCCGCGGCGGCCTCGAGCGCGTCCTTGGCTGAAGCCACCACGCGGAAGGAGTGGCTCGCAAAGCGTTCGTCGCCCGGCTTGGGCGTTTCGCCCCTTCCGCTTTCAAGATGGTCACGTACCGCCGTTGAAACCGGAATCGCATATTTAGCGAGTATCGCCAATGCATCATCGCAGGTCGTCGTATCGGGTAGGGTTGGCCCGCTGGCAATGACGGCAGGATCGTCGCCCGGCACGTCTGAGATCAGACCGCCCTTGATTGCGGAAAGATGCTTGCGCACGCAATTAATTTCGCCGATGGCTGCGCCGGATTTCAGCAAAGCACGGTTGACGGCCTGCTTGTCGTCCAGGGTAAGGCCCGGCGGCGCCATGCTGAGTAGGGACGAGCCACCGCCTGACATCAGGCACAAAACCAAGTCTTCCGAGTCCAAACCCCTCACCAGCTGCAAGATCCGGTGCGCAGCGTCCTGGCCGGCTGCGTCCGGCACCGGGTGAGCAGCCTCAACCACCTCGATACGCGTACATGGAACGGCATGCCCGTATCGGGTTACAACTAAGCCGGAAAGCTCTCCTTGCCATTGACTTTCTATCTGTCGAGCCATGGCGGCGGCGGCCTTGCCGGCACCGACGACCACTGTTTTCCCTCTAGGCGCCTCGGGTAAGTTCCCGGCAAGACATTTGTTAGCACCCACTTCGGCCAGCGCACTCTTAAACAAGTGTTCGAGGAAGGATTGAGCTGTCATATTGACTAATCAGGGTAAGCCAGCATCATTGTTGATACGAATAAACTTTCGAATCCGATAGCTTTTTTACTATCAGAGCATTCAAAATTCGAAATTAGCACTCGTCCGAGCAGAGTGCTAATATATAGACCAAATAAAGGTAAGGTTGCTTTTCAGGAATCATGCAACCTTCCGTTCATGGATACAAGGAGATGCAATGAAAGCACAAAATGCACTCGTTCCTGTCAGCGCTAACAACGCATTAACGCTCGCGTTTTCCGGTGGCGTCGGCAATATCGACGCTTATATCTCTACCGTAAATCGCCTGCCGATGCTGACGCAGGAAGAAGAAACCTCACTGGCTCGCCGCCTGCGTGACGATGGCGATCTGGCTGCCGCTCAGTCGCTTATTCTTTCGCATCTGCGGCTGGTGGTGTCGATCGCTCGCGGTTACCTTGGCTACGGCCTGCCGCATGCGGATCTGATCCAGGAAGGCAATATCGGCCTGATGAAGGCGGTGAAGCGTTTCGACCCGGATCAGGGCGTCCGCCTGGTTTCCTACGCGATTCACTGGATCAAGGCGGAAATCCATGAGTACATCCTCAAGAACTGGCGCCTCGTGAAGATTGCAACGACTAAGGCGCAGCGCAAGCTGTTCTTCAACCTGCGCAGCCACAAGGAAGGGCTGGACGCGATGAGCATGAAGCAGGTCGACGAACTGGCGAAGACACTGAACGTCAAGCGCGAAGAAGTGATCGAGATGGAAACGCGCCTCTCGGGCCACGATATCGCGCTGGATGCGCCGAGCGACGATGAAGACGATAAGTTTGCGCCGATTGCTTATCTGTCTGCGGAGAACATGGAACCGACCAAGGTTCTGGAAGCTCAGCAATTCGATCGCATGCAGACTGAAGGACTTGAAAGCGCTTTGGGCAAACTGGATGCTCGTTCACGCCGCATCGTGGAAGCGCGCTGGCTGGCGAACGACGATGGCTCGGGCGCAACCCTGCATGAGCTGGCGGATGAGTTTGGGGTGTCGGCAGAGCGCATTCGCCAGATTGAGGTCAGCGCATTGAAGAAAATGAAAGGCACGCTCGCGGCTTACGCGTAATTAATCGCCTAGCTGCAAAAGAAAACGGCGCCATCGGCGCCGTTTTCTTTTGCGTTCGCTTTGCGCATTCACGTGATCAAGGCTTTCAGATCATGGGCGATATCGCCTGCCTTCTTGCCGTAAGGGACGAATACCCTCACCTTGCCTTGCGGATCAAAGATGTAGCTGCCTGCAAAATGATCAACCGTGTAGGCATCCGGCTGAGATCCCGGCACCTTCTGATAGTAGACGCGGAATTCCTTGGCTGCGGCATCCACAGCGGCAGCATCGCCGCTCAAGCCGATGAAGGAAGGATTGAAGTTAGGCACATACTGGGCAAGCAACTGAGGCGTATCGCGTTCGGGGTCCAGCGTGA
>JAQSWC010000181.1 GCA_029266815.1 Paucimonas sp. | reverse complement strand
GGTGCTGGTACCGGCGCTCAACGGCGTGATGGCCAAGCTGGCCGAACTGGCGCGGGAGCTGGCCGACATGCCGATGATGTCGCGCACCCATGGCCAGCCCGCGAGCCCGACCACCATGGGCAAGGAACTCGCCAACGTCGTTGCTCGCCTGCGTCGCGCGGCGGAACGCATTTCCGCGGTGCAGATTCTGGGCAAGATGAACGGCGCGGTCGGCAACTACAATGCCCATCTTTCCGCGTATCCCGAATTCGATTGGGAGACTTTCTCGAAGAGCGTGATCGAGCATCGCCTCGGCCTCACCTTCAATCCCTACACCATCCAGATCGAACCGCATGATTACATGGCGGAACTGTTCGATGCGGTAGCGCGCGCCAACACGGTGCTGATTGATCTGAATCGCGACCTCTGGGGTTATATCTCGCTGGGCTACTTCAAGCAGCGCACCAAGGCCGGCGAGATCGGATCTTCCACCATGCCGCATAAGGTCAACCCGATCGACTTCGAGAACTCGGAGGGCAATCTCGGCATGGCGAACGCAGTGCTGAAGCATCTCTCCGAAAAACTGCCCGTCTCGCGCTGGCAGCGCGACCTCACCGATTCCACCGTGCTGCGCAATATCGGCGTCGGCTTCGGCTACGCGGTGCTGGCCTACGACAGCTGCCTGCGTGGACTGAACAAGCTGGAAGCCAATCCGGCGCGCATGGCGGAAGATCTGGACGCCACCTGGGAAGTGCTGGCCGAACCGGTGCAGACAGTAATGCGCCGCTACGGCATAGAGAATCCTTACGAGCAGTTGAAGGAACTCACCCGTGGCAAAGGCATTTCAAAGGAAGCGCTGCAAGAGTTCGTCAATACATTGGCCATTCCCGATGCGGAAAAGCAGCGACTCATGGCGATGACGCCTTCCAACTACATCGGCAAGGCCGCCGAACTAGCAAGGGAAATCTGACGCTCTGAAGGAATTGTCTTTCTGCGGTAGTATTTTCGTGGCGTAATTACGCCCACCGTAAAAAGGAGACTTCATGAAGCAACTGTTTGCAGCCTTGGCTATCGCCGCCGCCGCAGTGCCCGCGTTGGCACACGAAGGACATGAGCATAACGCGTTCAGCAAGCCGGAGGACGCGGTCCGCTACCGTCAGGCCGCATTTTCCGTAATGGGTACTCACTTTGCCCGCATCGGCCAGGTTGTCAAAGGCGAGAAGCCGTTCGACAAGGCCGCCGTCCAGGCTGATGTCGCAGTGGTAGAGGCGCTTGCCAAACTGCCTTTCGCTGCTTTCCCTGCCGGTTCTGACCTCTCGAATTCCAAAGCCAAGCCAGAAGTGTGGAAGGAAGCAGGCAAGTTCAAGGCCGGCGCAGACAAGATGCAGGGCGAAATCGCCAAGCTGTCGACCGCAGCGAAATCAGGCGACCTGAACGCCATCAAGGTTGCGTTTGGCGGCGTAGGCCAGTCCTGCAAGTCCTGCCACGACAATTTCAAGAACAAGTAATCCTTGAAGGCCGTGAGCCCTTCACTGTAATGAAAAGCCAGTCTGCATGACCGGCTTTTTTCTTCTGGTTTCTCTGCCCTTCCTATTCTGGATCAGGGTTTCAGGCTCACAATGAAATACACCGCTACGGCACAGAGCACCATGACGGCCAGTGCGACCAGACGCTGGGCTGTTGAATCCTCGGCAGCCGGTGCCTGATCGGGAATGATCTTGTCGCCGGTGATCATTGCCGAAACCAGCTTCTGGCGCTTGAACAGGGTGTAGAAAAGAACGGCTGCGATATGCAATCCGATGAGAACATAGATGAGAAGCGCACCAACTTCGGTATGCAGCCAAGTCAGTTTGTCAGACCAATCCTTGCTCACGAAGACGGCTAGCGGCCCCTCGCTAAAGATATCGTCATTTGAAAAAAGACCTGTACCGACCTGGATGGCCAATGCGGCGAGCATCGTCAGGACCGACAAACTCCCCAGCGGATTATGTCCTGCATAGTCCATGCCTTTACGTAGGTATGTCAGGATACGCCCGGGGCCGGCAAGGAAATCCGAAAAGCGCGCATACCGGGTTCCAATGACTCCCCATATCAGCCTGAACATCAACAGGGCCATCACGGCATAACCGCAACGGAAATGCCAGACTTGTGCATTGCCGCCAACCTGGGCGGTGACGATAGAAGCGGTCACCAGAATCGCAAGACTCCAATGGAAGAAGCGGATCGGCAGATCCCATACACGAATCTTGTACATAAGTTGTCGCGGTAACAAAGGTGGGAAAAGTGTAGCCGAAAGTGGCCGCTTTCCACGAGGCGTCATGCCGGCCAAACCGGCGTGACCCCTCGAAGCGCTGGCCGAAAATAAAAAAACCGGTCTGTCGACCGGTTTTTATTTGCCGAGCTTTGCCGAGCATTACACTACGGCGCCATCGTTTTCGAGTTTTTCCTTGGGTGGCTTGATCAGGTCCTCGCGTTTCACGCCCAGCCACATTGCCACCGCGGCAGCCACGAACACTGACGAGTAGATGCCGAAGCAGATGCCGATGGTGAGAGCCATTGCGAAATAGTGCAGCGTCGGCCCGCCGAGGAGCAGCATCGACAGCACCATGATCTGGGTGGAGCCATGGGTAATGATCGTGCGGGAAATCGTGCTGGTGATCGCGTGGTTCATGACCTCGGCCGTGGAAAGCTTGCCGTAGCGGCGGTCACGGAAGGTTTCACGCACGCGGTCAAAGATGACCACGGATTCGTTGACCGAATAGCCCAGCACAGCCAGTACAGCAGCCAATACTGTGAGCGAAAACTCCCACTGGAAGAAGGCGAAGAATCCGAGAATGATAATGACGTCATGCAGGTTCGCGATGATGGCTGCTAACGCGAATTTCCATTCAAAACGGAAAGCAAGGTAAATCACGATGCCAACCACCACCATCGCCAGCGCAGCAAGGCCGTCATGCGCCAATTCCTCGCCCACCTGCGGGCCGACAAATTCGACACGACGCAACTCAACGGTATTGTCGTGCGCCTTCAGGGACGCCATTACCTTCTCGCTCATTTGTGCGGTATTGACGCCTTTCTGATTCGGGAGGCGGATGATGACATCATGCGCCGTACCGAAATTCGCGACCTGCGTATCGGTAAAACCTGATGCCACAATCGTTTTGCGGACGCCATCGACGTCTGCCACCTTCGGATAGTTGACTTCCATCACCGTGCCGCCGGTAAATTCGATCGACAGGTGCAATCCTTTGGTGACCAGGAAAAATACGGCGGCGACAAATGTCAGCAGCGAAATCGCGTTGAATATCAACGCATGCCGCATGAACGGTATGTCTTTCTTGATTCGGAAAAGCTCCATATTGCCCTCTTTACGTTATCCGGCGCGTTGCGCGCCGGACATGAATTCAGTCTCTAAATATTCAGGAATCAATCGGCCGGTTTCCAGATCTGCCCGATCGAGATACTGGTCAGCTTCTTCTTCCGTCCGTACCAGAGATTGGCAAGGCCGCGCATGAAGAACACCGACGAGAACATCGACGTGACAATACCGAGGCAGTGGACGACCGCAAAACCGCGAATCGCGCCGGAGCCGAACACCAGCAAGGCAAGGCCGGCAATCAGCGTGGTGACATTGGAATCGAGAATCGTCGCCCAGGCGCGATCGAAGCCGATCGCAATCGATGCTTGCGGCGAATTCCCCGCTCGCAGTTCCTCGCGTATACGCTCGTTGATCAGCACGTTGGCATCAATCGCCATACCCAGCGTGAACGCGATCGCCGCAATGCCGGGCAGGGTCAGCGTCGCCTGCATCCATGACAGGATGGCAATCAGCAGCAGCACATTGACGCCCAGTGCACAAACACTGAAGAATCCGAACAACATGTAGTAAATCACCATGAAGACGCCAATCGCAATGAAGCCGTACAGCGTCGAATTGAAGCCCTTCTTGATGTTATCCACACCGAGCTGCGGGCCGATGGTGCGCTCTTCGATGATTTCCATCGGCGCAGACAGGGAACCGGCGCGCAAGAGCAGCGCCAGATTGGCCGCATTCTCGGCGCTGCCCAGACCGGTAATCTGGAAACGCGAACCCAGTTCATCCTGGATGGTCGCTACCGACAGCAGCTCGCCGCGCCCCTTTTCAAACAGCACGATGGCCATCAACTTGCCGATCCGGCTGCGCGTGGCTTCACGCATTCTGCGCCCGCCGTCGCCGTTCAGATCGATCATGACCGCCGGACGCTGGTACTGGTCCAGGGCGGAGGTTGCGCTGGAAATATAGTCGCCGGTAATGATCGGCTCTTTATACAGCACGCGCGGCGCGCCTTCGCCTACCTTGAACAGCTCCGAACCGAACGGCACCGTTGCCGTCTCCTCGGTGCCGCGAATGACGGTTTCGTCCACCAACCTCACTTCCAGTGTGGCAGTGCGTCCGATAATGCTCTTCGCGCGCGAGACGTCCTGCACACCAGGCAATTCGACCACGATACGGTCGACGCCCTGGCGTTGAATCAGCGGCTCGGCGACGCCGAGTTCGTTGATCCTGTTCGACAGGGTCGTGATGTTCTGCGCCACGCCGTCGTCAATGGTTTGCTTCAGGGCCTCAGGCTTGAGTGCAAGCACAAGCTTCAGGCCGTCAGTGCCCTGGGTTGCCGTAGCCGTTATTTCCTGCATCTGATCGACGATCAGCCCACGCGCCTTTTCGAGCGTCTCTGCATCGCGGAACGCAATCTCGACGTTGTTGCCGTTGCGCGAAAGTCCCGCATGGCGCACATTCTTGTCGCGCAACATGCTGCGGGTACCCGTCAACACGCCTTGTAAGCGCTTATTGAGCACGGCCTGGGTATCCACCTGCATCAGAAAATGGATACCGCCCTGCAAATCGAGACCGAGATTCATCGGTGCCGCATTCAAGGCTTGCAGCCAGCCGGGCGTATTGGGCAGCAAATTGAAAGCGATGACATAAGATGGAT
>JAQSWC010000180.1 GCA_029266815.1 Paucimonas sp. | reverse complement strand
CAGAAGGATTCCAGATCAAAAGATTCAGGCGCCGAGAAGCTGCCGGTGATGCCGGCCGCCGTGACAAGCGTTCGCACGCTCTTGAATCCCAATATCGAGATGGCTTGCCCTATCGTGGTGATCTTTCGCGGCATGCCGTAGAAAGATGAATTGGACAGCCGAAGTGTTTTGGCGGCGAGCGCCTGGTCGCTCGATATCTTGTCTGCCAACGTCTTGATGTCGACGTCGTCTCGATCAATCGTCAGAAGCAGCTCGCCTACGACCGCCGGTAGTGTCGGAAGGTCGCGAATCTTCGCCGCCACTGCATGTGCAGTCAGTTCCGGAAGGGCCGTCACGCTGCATCTCCCAGTTTGTATTTCCTCGCATGCTGCCGTATCGAACCCAGTCCGCCGTTAGATCCACATCGCCTGAAAAGCACCGCAAGACGCTGCTCGACCTGGTCGCGTAACGCTGCCACCTCCGAGGCGGAAAGGGCAGGCTCTTCAAATTCGATGGAGATGGAGGTGATGCCTCGGCGATGCAGAGACGAGATGCTGCTGTCGGTCAACGCTACGCCGGCAGGCAGGAGAACCATGCCGCCCGAATCGAGCAGATTGTCGGCAAGAGTCATCCCGGCTTCGGCCTCGTCAAGAGCGATCCTCTTGCGGCTCATTCTCATGCTGCCTCCCCGCAGAGATCGAAGCTGATCAATTTTCCATGCGCCTGAGAGGAATTGCCCATTGGCCGAACACTGACATTGAAGCGCTTGCCATCGATATCCACCTGCTGCTTCTGGCGCTCCGCACCTCCGCCGTCCATATCGTAGGAAATCGAGATATCGGGGAAAAGCAGGCACGCGTCGCCCGCGAGCAGTGGGCCGAGGCTGCGAAACGAAGACTCGGCAGCCTGATTGGCGAACACAATCGTATTGTTCTCATCCGTGCCAAGCAGCGGAATGGAAATGTACTGCAGGATCTCATGAACGATATCGAGGCTGACTTCATTGCGGGTGATCTGATCCTGTTTCTCAAGCAGCAACTGTTCCATTTTGCGATTCGCGGACGCGAGCTGTTGGTTGGCGGTTCGAATTTCCAGACCTAATCGCTGGTTTTCGTCGGCCATTTCCTTGTGGCGAAAGGCCTCGGCTATATGTTCGCGCAGCAGTTGATCCTCCCACGGCTTCGTCAGAAATTTGTAGATGGCGCCCTCATTGACGGCATCCGTTACCGACTGCAGTTCGGTATAACCTGAAAGAACGATGCGTACGGTTTCGGGGCAAATGGACTTTGCCAGACGAAGAAACTCCACGCCCATCATTCCCGGCATACGCTGGTCCGAGATGATGACATCGACTTTTTCCTTTTCAAGAACCTGCAGTCCCTCCTGGCCGCTATTGGCGGTCAGAATCCGGTATCCATCCTGGCGGAACAGCCGCTTCAAGGCGGCAACTATGTTGGCTTCGTCATCGACAAGCAGCAATGTACGCTGGGGCTTTTGCAGTCGAAGCAGGTGAGAGGGAATGCGCTTTCCCTCAGCCAGAAATGCAGCCACCTCTGCGGCGGGCAGCGGCCTGCAATAGAAAAACCCCTGGATCTCGTCGCACATATGCTCCCGCAGGAATATACACTGCTCTTCAGTTTCTATTCCGACGGCCGAGGCACGAACGCCAAGGCTGTGAGCCATCGAAATAACCGCCTTCACGATAGCCGCGTCTCCGGCGCTGCCGACGATATCGCCCACTGACCTCAGATCGATCTTCACGCCGTCTACGGGCAATTCCTTTATGTGCGCAAGCGAGGAGTAACCGGTGCTGAAATCGTCGATGCTGAAAGTCACGCCGTGGCGCTTCAGCCTGTGTAATGCGGCAATACTCTGCGAGGTATATTTCAACGCGACATTTTCAGTGATTTCCAATGAGAGCGACGCTGCCGGAAAGCCGGTTGAGGACAGTACGTTTTCCACATGTTCGGCGAAATGCGCGTTGTCCAACTGTTTGGGCGAAACGTTGATTGCGAGCCTCACGCCGGGGAGGCTGCCATTCAGCCAGGCGCTCGCTTCACGGCATGCACATTCGATCACCCAGTTACCGATCATGTCGATGAGTTGCGTGTCTTCGGCCAGCGGAATGAATTCATGGGGAAGCAGCAGGCCGAGTTCATGATGTTCCCAACGGATCAACGCTTCCACGCCGGCCAGATTCCCGGTTTTGAGGTCGATGATCGGCTGGTATTCGATTCGAAGCTGATTCTTTTGAAGCGCCAGATAAAGGTCCTGTTCGAGCTTTACCCGGTGCCGCATTTCGTCGGAGAAGTACAGACAGGTTTCGGAGCCTTGTTGTTCCGCATGTTTCAGTGCGATAGCGGCATGCCGAAGCAAGGTTGACGCATCGCCGGCGTCGCGCGGATACACCGCACCGCCGTGAATGCATTTGATGGCGAGGTCGGCGCCACCTATCGGGTATGGGTCGGCAAGGGCCGCGGACAAATTCCTGCCCAGCGCACGGTCTTCCGGATTCGAGGCGTCAGTGAGCGCGGCGACGGCAAATTCGAGGCTGTCGCAACGGCCCAGAATGCCGCCGTCCCCTGCAGCATCCGTCAGGCGCCGCGCAATCTGAAGCAGCATCTGGTCACCATTGAAATGCCCGATGCTGGCGTTGATGGACGCGAAATCTTCCAGGCGCACTATGACGAGTGAAACGTTCTTTCCGGTGGTGGCGGCTTCCCGAATGGCACCGTCAAGATGATGGATGAAGGACGTGCGGTTGAACAGGCCGGTCAGCCGGTCGTGAGTCGTCTGATAGCGAAGCTCCTCCTCAAAACGCTTCTGTTCGATCAGTGCCTTGCGTCCTGCGAAGAAATACGTGTCGAGCGCAATGCCGATATCAAAGAAAATGATCTTTCGGGATGCACGCAGCGCTTTCTCGAATTCCGCATAATCGCCGCCGGTGATTTTCCACAAGGCAGGGCACAGGTCGACAAGGTACTTGCAATACGCGCCCAAATACCATTCGGGCGAAAGGCCGATGCGTTGATGTACAAGACCTACCGCAATCCGGTTTCGCACATATGCTTCGTCATAGTGCCCGCTCATCAGATCGGAGAAATAGGCGGCTTGGCTTTTCTTTAATTTTCCAATTGACCGGTCGTCAAGAAAATTTCTCAGGGGGGGGTAAGCGCTCAAATGCTGGTAAAAACGCTCGCTGAACTCATCCCAGTATCCATTGAGCTGCTCATGAAGTTTTTCCAGGAGCTGGGCGTCATCCTTTGAGAACTCCAAAAATTCCAGTCTTGCCAGCAACCCCGATTCCGTCGAGCCCAGAGAATCCAGAATATCGGCAATAGCGGCTGACTCATTACCGCCTTTCTCGTTCACTTTATGTCCTTCATATTGTCTTCGTGCCGGCTGTCCGTTAACCGATGTCATCTTGCGATTTAGTATTTATCATAATTTTCCCTGCAACGAAAGAAAGGTAAGCCACCTTTAAGAGGATCCAAATCTCATATCGCAATGCGATTTTTCACAAGGGATGCGTTTAAAAAAACAAACCGAATCCGCAACGGCCGCCAGCCCGGGGCTTTCGTTCATCCGCCTTTTATTCATTGCATGAATTACATAAATTTCCAATCTCTCTTTTGCATCAACATTTCGAGGACGGTAACTTAAGAGATGTCGCTGAATAACCACGCTTTTTAATAAATCGACGCGGTTCATTTAAAAACTAAAATAATGAAATCAATATAGAGCATGGCGTGCTTGTCATGAACTAGTTGTTTTCGCAGGAGCCGAGTGTCTTAGAACCTGATAAACAGCGGTTTATGCAGTGCGCAGATCAAAAGATACTGATCAGGTTCTTACCGTATCAAGACGAAAATTACAAAAATGCAAAGTGCGTTCGTCTGGCCCGAGGAGGCCGACGCATCAAGTTATAGGGATTGCGATATGCAGGGCGGTAGCACCAACAACACTGGGCTTGACGAAAAACTGGCTGAGATCAACGCATGCATGCATACGCATCCCGAGCGCGCGCTCGGCCTGTGCGAACAAACCATCAGCGAGGCGGTGCGTTTGCGCAAGCCGTCCGTTCATATAAAGGCCGCCGAGCGGTATGGCCGGATCATGGATCATCTCGGCAGAGGGCTCGAAGCTCATGACACGCTGTTTGCCGCACAACAGGTCGCTCAATCCGCGCGACTCCCGGATGGGGAGGCAATGCTGCTGGAGAAGATCGCGCGGGGTTATTACACGGCGGGTCAGTATCGCCCTGCGCATCAGTACTGGACAAGATGCGCGGAATTGGCCGAGCAGTCCGGAGGTGATGTTTTTACATGGATTCTCGCCAAGATCGGACTGGCGCAGGTGTATTACGGGCTGTGGGACTGGAGCGCCGGGCTGGCCTTGCTGTCGCAGGCCTATGACAAGGTCCATCATATCGAGGATCCTTATCTCGATGCGAAGATCAAAATTAATCTTGGCGTCGGATACATGGAAACCGGCCTGTTGGACGACGCGGGGAGCGTCTTCCAACAGGCAAAAACATTGTGCGCGAAGCATGAACTTTATGACTACCAGGCCGAGTCGGATTTTCGACTTGCCCAGGTAAGCATTGCGAAAGGGCAGTTGGGCGAGGCAATGACCAGCCTGGGAGAGGGACTGTCTTCCGCACGTAAAGTGAATTACCGCTGGTGCGAGGCCCATATCCTGGCGACGCTTGCGGAGGTGTATTCACGACAATCCGATTTCCCGAAGGCCATGGAGGCGGTCAAGGAAGCCCAGCTGATCGCTGCTGCCGACGGATTCACGCACATGCTTGTTCAACAGCACCTCGCGGCAGCACGCTCTGGTGGAATTATCGAACAATCCATTGATCGAAGAAGGAGAACTGGGCTCTGCGTTCCGCCTCATAATCCGTGAAGGATGCCGGATTCTCGGAGTCTCCCGGGGAGCGCTCTGGATGCTGGCGCAAGAGTGCAGCGTACTCGCGTGCCACTGGCTGTTCGATGCGGTCCGAGACGACTATGCCGAACAGGCGCCGCTGCATCGCTCGGCCAGCCCCGCATTTTTTTCCCGTCTTTTGGACTCGACGGCGCTCGTGGCGCACGATGCGGCCCATCACACCTACACGTGGGAGCTCGAATCTGCCTATCTGAAGCCGCACGATATCCGCTCGATGCTGGTGTTTCCGATACGGGTTGCCGGCCATACCTGTGCAGCTCTGTGCTTTGAGGTGACCGGAGTACAGCGGAACTGGACGCCGGACGACATCGCCAATGGCAACCAGCTTGCGGAAATTTCGGCGCGCGTATTGGCAAGCCATGAACGCAGGCTATTCCAGAACGAAATCAGCGAACTGAATTCGCGCCTTCTTGACACCAACGAAGCGCTTGAAGCAAGAGTGATGGAACGCACAGCCGCCCTCGAGCAGCGAAATGCGGAGCTGGTCGAACTCAATACCCAGTTGAGCAATATGCAGAATCAGTTGCTGCAGTCGGAGAAGATGGCATCGATAGGCCAGCTTTCGGCGGGTGTTGCGCACGAGATCAATAACCCGATTGGCTATGTGTATTCGAATATTTCATCGCTGGAGAAATATCTTGACGATCTGATGGCCATGCTCGCGCGGTACGAAGCATCTGAGTCCCTGTTGCCGGCGGAGGAAAGAACGCGGCTGAATGAATTCAAGATTGAGTGTGACCTGGAGTATTTGCGTGAAGATTTGCCGCAATTGATGAAGGAATCGAGGGAAGGCATTACCCGGGTAAAAAAGATCGTCATGGACTTGCGGGATTTTTCGCATGCGGATACAGGCGAGATGGGCATTCATGATCTGAACGCAGGACTGCAGAGTACGCTCAATCTGGTCAACAATGAATTGCAGAAAAAGGCGAAGGTGATTTGCGAATTCGGAGAATTGCCGCCCGTCGAATGCATGCTCGCGCGCCTGAATCAGGTTTTTCTCAATTTACTTGTCAACGCTGGTCATGCACTCGAGGGCAGGCAGGGTGGCGAGATTCGCGTGCGAACGGGATGCGATGGGGAGGAGGTATCGATATCCATCAGCGACAACGGCTGCGGCATCAAGCCGGAAAACATGAAAAAGATA
>JAQSWC010000179.1 GCA_029266815.1 Paucimonas sp. | reverse complement strand
TCGTTGGCCTTACGGTAAAAGCTTTCCAAATCACCAGCAAAAGAAAGCAGGCATCTCAGCCTATCTGCAACGACAGGCAGGAAAACAGATTCGTCAGCTGAGCCCATGATTTCGGATACGTCGACTAGCGTCTTATGAGACTCAGGCAAGAAATCTATTGCTGCGCTTTTATGCATGAACTGAATTAACCGTGCGCCAAAGGCACATCGGCGATGAATGACGTGTTTACGGTAGCTTCATAGATAACCAAGCTGGCTTCAGTAAGATATGCGCGGATGTTAGGAGTCTCATCACCGTCATAATGCTGGAGGTCAACTGTATATGGAACCAAGGATTTTATCGACATGCGCAATCTCTCAGACTCTCCAATCCATGTCGCGAGAACGTTTTCGTCTCCAGGCTCCGGCCTAAGTTCGATCGCGATATCCAAGTCGCTATTAGCAGTTGCATTGCCCTTGAGGCGACTCCCGAATAAATAGACTTTGGTCACCAGTGGATCACCCGCGGCCCAATCCGCCACTGCTTGGCTTATCTCCTCGATATTCATGCCACTTAAAGTTCAGTTCAGCGGCGCGGATGCGTCAGCCTGCAACTGCATGTTATACGCGCCTATGCGAGTCGCTTTATCCATGTTTTTGCGTGCCTTCCTTCACCGTACTTGTTAAGAATGATGCCACAGTCTTTTTCGAATAAACGATCATAGAAGCCCCAATTGCTAAAGTACCTCGGACCGCTATTTACAACCAGGTTGCGCGCGCCACTTTTTAGAGCAAGTTCACACGCAGCCTTCAACAAAGCCGCGCCCACGCCCTTACCCCCCATATACGCTTTACCAACGAACGCATTTAATAGCTCGGCCGCCCCGGCAGCCTCTTCACCAAAATGAGCGGCCATTACAGGATCTAGGGAGGAAATCGCCATACACCCTAAAACGTTATCGCTGCCCCCACATGCAACGATATAACTCCGGACCCGACCGAATTCATCGGACTGACCCTGCATATAGCCGAGTATCGCTTGCACTTCAGACTCTACGACCTCACCAGTGTACAAATCCCTTACGTGCTCACAGAGAATTGACTCCACTGACGTGAGGTCAAATTCTGTTAATGAACGTATGGCTACGGCTACTTTTTCCATTGGCGAAGCAGTCTTTATTTAGCAGCTTGCGTATGTACTAAGCGCAATTCGTATAACTTTAAATAGGTACAAAAAATTTATGTCTAACCTAGCGATCTGTCTGCATAACCTGGCGAAATCCAAAATGAAATTCTTTTCAATCAACGATTTACACGTTTTCCCGGAAATTTAGTCAGACCTAACCAAACGCGAAATACGGCCAAGCTCGTTCCGGCCTAGCCTAGGTGCCAAATGCAAGTCTGGCAATGGATGGCACGTCTCGGCATTTTTCCCACGAAAACAAACTTCAAAAAATTGGCTCGCTGCAGAATGGATCATGCGGTGAGTCCAGGCTGTTTAAACCGTCCCGGCCACCTTTTTTATTCTTGCCGAACCTTGCATGAATTGGCGTCATTACGAAATACAATCGGCTGCAACGCAGTTGGCTGTACCTGCTTAACGTGCGCCTGCATCACGATCTTTTGCAAGCCCTCATGATGCGCCGACTTCCCGCACACCGGATCGGCATTCTCTGCTTCTCCCGTCAGCGCATAGGCCTGGCATCGACAACCGCCGAAATCCTTTTCCTTATCCGGGCAGGTACGGCAAGGCTCCTTCATCCATGCATCGCCGCGATAGCGATTGAAGGCGTCGCTTTCGTACCAGACCTCGCGCACGCTGGACTCTGCCACATTCGGAAACGTCAGACCCGGCAAGGTACGCGCTGCGTGGCACGGCAGCGCCGTGCCGTCTGCCGCCACGGCGAGGAAGACCGAGCCCCAGCCGTTCATGCAGGCCTTGGGGCGCTCCTCGAAATAATCGGGCACCACGAACAGGATGCGCACCTTGTTGCCGACCTTGGCGCGGTATTCGTTGACCACGGCCTCGGCGCGCTGGAGCTGTTCACGCGTGGGCATCAATTGATCGCGGTTCACCAGCGCCCAGCCGTAGAACTGCGTGTTCGCCAGCTCAAGGTATTCGACTTCCATTTCCAGCGCCATCTCGATGATGCGGCCGACATGGTCGAGGTTGTAGCGGTGCAGCACCACGTTCAGCACCATCGGGTAGTCGTACTGCTTGATCAGATTGGCCACGCGCGACTTCAGGTCGAAGGTCTTCGTGCTGGAGAGGAAATCATTCATCTCCTTCGTAGAATCCTGGAAGGAGAGCTGGATATGGTCTAGCCCGCATTCCTTCATGCGGGCGATGCGCGCTTCGGTGAGGCCGACCCCGGAAGTGATGAGGTTGGTGTAGAACCCTAGCCGGTGGCCTTCGGCGACCAGGTCTTCAAGGTCGTCGCGCACCAGCGGTTCGCCGCCGGAAAAACCGAGCTGCACCGCACCGAGTTCGCGCGCCTGCTTCATCACCGAAACCCATTGTTCGGTGCTGAGTTCCTTCGTGTTCTTTGCGTAATCGAGCGGGTTGTAGCAGAACGCGCAGTGCAGCGGGCAGCGGTATGTCAGCTCGGCCAGCAGCCAGAGCGGCGGCGGCACCTGCCTGGTGGGCGCCTGCGAAGACATCTCAGGCTACCCAGCCCCGCTCGACAGCAGAATGTAGAAAATCTTGCACGTCGGGCAGCAGCCCTGTCGCCGAGAAGGTGGTTTCGAGATCAGCGACGATGGCCTTCACGTCGCGCTCGCCGTCGCAGCGCTTGAGGATTTCGGCGGCGCTTTGATTGAGCTTCACCATGCCCTCCGGATAGAGCAACACCCACGCGCCCTGCGCCTCTTCCCACTGCATGCGGAACAGTCTGGAAAGCTTGGGTCTGTCGGGCAGCGCGTTCATGGATAAGCCTTTTCAATCGCGTCCAGCATGGACCACAGGATATCGATCTTGAATTGCAGTATATCCAGCGCGCGGCGCTGCTGCTCAGCGGTGGTGAAATAATCCAGCGTGACTTGCCGGCCGTGCTCGACGTCGCGCTGCGCCAGCGGCACGCGGCTGCGGAAATAGTGCAGGCCGTCCGGCTCTATCCAGGCGTAATGCTGCGGCCAGTTAGCGAGACGGTCCTTGTGGATCTGGGGGGCGAACATTTCGGTGAGCGACGAGCACACCGCTTCCTGCCAGGGCGCGCGGCGTGCGAAGTTGACATACGCATCGACGGCGAAGCGCACGCCCGGCACGACATGGCGCAGGTCCCATATTTCCTCGCGCGAAAGACCGGTGGCCATGCCCAGTTTCACCCAGGCTTCAATGCCGCCTTCGTTCTCTTCCCAGCCGTCATGATCGAGAACGCGCAGCACCCATTTGCGTCGCGTCTCCCGGTCAGGGCAGTTGGCAATGATGGCGCCATCTTTCTGCGGGATATTGATCTGGTAATAGAAACGATTGGCGACCCAGCCGCGGATCTGCTCCGGCGTAAGCTGGCCGCTGTTCATCTTCACGTTGAACGGATGGTGGATGTGATAGCCGGCGCCCTTGGCGCGCAATTGCGCCTCGAATTCCTCACGGCTCCACGGCTTGTCGTTCAACGCGCTCATAGTGTTATTTCCATGCCGTCCCAGGCTATCTCGATGCCGTGGCGCACCAGCTCCGCGCGCTCGGCCGAGTCTTCATCGAGAATCGGATTGGTGTTGTTGATGTGAATGAGGATCTTGCGCCGCGCGCCGATGCCGTCCAGCACCTCGATCATGCCGCCGCGGCCGGTTTGGGGCAAGTGGCCCATGTCGGAAGATTTCTTCTTCGACATGCCGAGCGTGATCATTTCATCTTCCGTCCACAGCGTGCCGTCGACCAGCACGCAGTCAGCGTCGCGCATTACGGCCTCGATATGCGGCTCTATTTCTCCGAGGCCCGGCGCGTAGAACAGCTTCTTGCCGGTGGTAGTGTTCTCGATCAGCAGACCCAGATTGTCTCCGGGCTGAGGATTGTTCCGATGCGGCGAATACGGCGGCGCCTTGCTTTTCAATGCCAGCGGAACAAAACGGATGCCTTCTACTCCTGGCACCTCGACCCCCTGCTTAGTCCTACCTCCGTCATAGGCCATTGGCGCATCGATCACATGCCGCTCAACGCCGCAGTAATGCGAGAGCACCTTTGCCAGCGGCAGGCCGGTGGTAAGGTCTTCCCACACCGGTTCAGTGCAGTACAGCGGAAGCGGCCCGCTCTTTTCGCGCAGCATCAGCAGCCCGGTGACGTGGTCGATCTGCGCATCCATCAGCATCACGGCGGCAATGCCGGTATCGCGGCTGGCGCGCGCAGGCTGCAGCACCGGATTGGCGCCGATCTGCGCGAGGACGTCGGGTGAGGCGTTGATCAATACCCAGTCTGTGCCGTTGGAGGAAACGGCAATCGAGGATTGTGTACGCGCGCGGGCATTCAGCGTGCCCTTGCGGATACCGTCGCAGTTGCGGCAGTTGCAGTTCCACTGAGGGAAACCGCCGCCGGCGGCGGAACCGAGGATGAGAATCTTCACGGCTGGCCTGAAATGGACAAAAAAATCGCGGCGAAGTATTTCACTCTCGCCGCGCTATTCAGTTTGTCTGCTTTATGTTCGCTTGTGTCGCCGGGTTAGCGGTTAGCGATATACATGGTGATTTCAAAGCCGAAACGCAGATCGGTAAAGCTGGGTTTGGTCCATTGCATGACAGTCTCCTCCGTCGTTTTTTGAGAGCTCCGATTACATGCTGATTTCGGCTTTGTTGTAGCGCCGAAACCGCTTGCAAACGAGGCAATCATAGCAGTTCCCGGAATGTTAGTATCCAAATCATCAATAAAAATCCACATAAAAACCAAAAAAATCACGGACTTATTTCCATAGATCATTTTTTAGAACGGTCGTTCGGACCATTTGAAAGAAACGTGGAAAAAGTCGAAACGAGACGAAAGAAAGCAAGATGCATGTTCCGGAATTTT
>JAQSWC010000178.1 GCA_029266815.1 Paucimonas sp. | reverse complement strand
GGAATGCCGCAGAGGAGGCACTGTTAAATAGCGCGCTCGATATCACCCTGCGCAAGAACGGGATCACCGGGAAGGTCGAGGCCACACTGGTGAATCGCCTGGGTCGGCCGCTGAACCCGCAACTCGCGGAAGTGGGACGGCGCCTGTTCTTCGATCCGGTTACCAACCTTCGTAACGACAATGCGTGCGCCGGCTGCCATGCGCCGACTGCTGCCTTCGGCGATACACAGTCGATTGCCATCGGCGTCCAAAGCAATATGCTCGTCGGCCCGGGCCGCAAGGGACCACGCAACCAGCGCCGCACGCCGAGCGTCATCAACACGGCTTTCTATCCGGGCCTGATGTGGAA
Organism: Paucimonas sp.; assembly: GCA_029266815.1. Taxonomy (GTDB): domain Bacteria; phylum Pseudomonadota; class Gammaproteobacteria; order Burkholderiales; family Burkholderiaceae_D; genus JAQSWC01. The sequence goes on along the minus strand of JAQSWC010000178.1, from coordinate 7,317 downwards.
TGCGCGCTTCAATGCGCCGTCCGGCAACCCATTCGACAATTCGCAGGGCTACAGCTTTCCCGCACCGGAAGGCACGACGAAATTCCCCGCTAATGATTCGGTTGTGCGCCACCTGTTGATTGCCCATGCGCATTTGCCGGTAACGGAGCTGAATGAAGCGGCGGGATTTACCGGCACCAAGGGTACGATCAGTCCGCGCTTCGACCAGTTCGACGATGGCATTGGGACCAGGGTACCGATGGCCGATGCGTCGGGATTCAGGAACGAGCCGATCCGGCAGGAAGTGTCCAGGCGCCTCAATGCCTCAAAGGCTTACCGCGATTTGTTCGGCACCGTGTTTCCGGAGGTGAGGGATGGTGCGCCGATCACGATGATGATGTATGCGCGGGCCATCGCCGAGTTCGAATTTACACTGGTCAGGGCCAATGCGCCGATCGATCAGTTCGCTCGGGGCCAGCGTACTGCCATGTCGGCGTCGGAGAAGCGCGGCGCACTGCTCTTCTTCGGCAAGGCCAACTGCGTGGCCTGCCATGCAGTGGCCGGCAACTCCAATGAGATGTTCAGCGATTTCAAGAACCACAATGTGGCCGTGCCGCAGATCGCACCCTATTTCGGCGCCGGCCTAGGCAATACTGTTTTCGACGGTCCTGGCGAAGACGAGGACTTCGGCCTGGAACAGATCACCGGCAATCCCGCGGATCGCTACAAATTCCGTACTTCGCCCCTGCGCAATGTCGCATTGCAACCGACGTTCTTTCATAACGGCGCCTTCACGCGGCTCCAGGATGCCTTGCAATACCACGTCGATACGATCGCCTCGGCGCGCAAATACCCCGGTGGAACCGACACTGCAGCGGCTCGACCCGCTGCTCGCGGCGCGGGCTCCGCTGACGCAGCAGGAATTCCAGGACCTGTACCGCTTCCTGAGCCACTCCCTGACGGACACACGCCTCCGTTCGGAAAATTTCTGTTCGATGGTGCCGGCCTCGCTGCCAAGCGGCATGCCGTCACTGGTATTCGAGGGTTGCAAGAAAAAACGCTGATCACGCATGCTTCGCCGTCTCTTCATCCTGCTGGATTCGATCCGGCGCTTTCGCACCGGCCCGCGGCAGAGGAGCCGATATGCCCTCGCGCTGGCGGTGCTGGCAGTCATGGGCGCGTTCGCCTGGGCCATCATGCGGTCCTCCTGCTCGCCGGTAGACGCACATGGAGCAGACAATCCGGGCGCGCAAGTCACGTCAGCGAGTTCCCCGGCAAATCTGCGCGAGCTTGCGGAACTGCCTGCGGTTGCCGCCGGGCTGAAGACTCGCCTGCAGCAGCAGCCGGACGACGCTGACGGCTGGGCCCTGCTGGCACGCACTTACTCGAAGCTTGGCCAGTATGCAGAGGCCCGACTGTCCTACCAAAGAGCCCTGGAATCTCGCCGCGGCGATCCCACTCTGCGGGCCGAGTACGCCGATGCCCGTGCCTTCCTCAACAACGGCCGCTTTGATGGGGAACCGCAGGACGCCATTGATGAAGCGCTGCGCATCGATTCGTCGAACCGGAGCGCATTGATGCTGGCCGGCCTCTCCGCCTATGATCTCCGCGATTTCAAGAGCGCTGTCAGGTATTGGGAAAAACTGGCGCGCACTTCCGCGCCGGAAGATTCGCAAAGGCTGGATATAGAGCGCGCGCTTGCAGAGGCGCGCGACAAGGTGAAGTCAGATCGTTCCGAGGCCAAACAGGCTCCGTAAGGCATCGCGGTATTCAATTCTTCCACTCCACATGCAGTTATTGTGCGTGCCGCCTGCCACCAGCAATAGTTTCTTCGAACCGCGCACGGCGGCGTAAAGCTTTTCACTGAGTTGTGATGGCACGTAGTGGTCGGCGGTACCGTGCACCACCAGTACCGGCATACTTACTTTCTTGATCTTGCGAAGAGAATCGAATTTTTGCGAAAGGATCAGCTGCACAGGTAGCCAGGGCGAGGTAAAAGATCGGGCAATATCAGCGAGCGAGGAGAACGAAGACTCGACGATCAATCCACCCGCGGCATCACCTTTCAAGCTGGCGGCAAGGTCGACTGCTACCGCACCGCCGAGCGAATGCCCGTAGATGAAGCGCTTCGAGGAATCCGGTTGCAATCGAGCGAGATGCTCCCATGCCGTACGCGCATCCTCGTACACCGCTTCTTCCGAAGGGTAGTCACCGCCGCTCTTGCCGAAGCCGCGGTAATCAATCGCGAGCACTGAAAACCCCAGTTCATGCCATTGCTCTATGCGGAACAGTTGGCCGGTCAGATTCCAGCGTGCCCCATGCAGATAAAGGATGGCTGGCGCATCCTTGTTTTCGGCCGGCCACCACCAAGTGTGGATATGCTCGCTCCCATGCTGCCTCCGAAGAGGCAGGTTGGTTTCGACAATCCCGCCCGGCATGCTGCTGTACCAGCTCGCTGTGCCCGGCACCACACCAAAGACCAGCTCCCTTTCTTTTTGCGCAAGCTGCCCGCATCCTGCCGCTGTAAGAATCGACAACGCGACGGGCGACAAGGTAAGCGCGACGCGGTGACGGCGAACGCGGTTGGATATAAAAGGTATAAGAAGTCTGAAAGACATGGAAACGCGTTGAAGACTTGCCACACGAAAATAGAACGACCGGTTCTTTGATATTCACGCAGCCAGAACGTTCGCCACGGCATGATTTTTTCATTCCTCTTTCGAAAGCCATTCCAATGATTTTTATGACTAGAGCAGCGAATCAGCGATGACCCGCATAGGCTTGATATCCGACACCCATGGTTTACTCCGTCTGGAGGCGCACATTTTTCTGCAGGGTTGCGTCCACATCATCCATGCCGGAGATATCGGCAACGCGGGTATTCTTGAAACCTTGGCATCAATTGCACCGCTGACCGCTGTCCGCGGAAATAATGACCATGGCGCATGGACGGAGACGTTACCGGTCAGTGCATCGGTTCAGGAAGGTGGTGTCTTTATTCATGTAATTCATGACCTGGCGGAACTGGGCATCGATCCGGTTGCAGCTGGAGCACAGGTAGTCGTGTCGGGCCATTCCCATAAGCCGTCGGTGCGGGAACACGAGGGGGTGCTGTATATCAATCCGGGTAGCGCCGGGCGGCGTCGATTCAAGCGGCCGGTAGCCGTAGCGGAATTGATCATCGAAAATGGGCGCGTTCAGGCTCGCATTGTCGAACTTGAGCTTCCCTGATTCAGGCAGTTATCGCGGTAAAGGTCACGCCTGCTTCGGTTCGCCTTCAGCCAAGGCCAGCCGTGCCAGTGTCAGCGCACCCTCGAATGATTTGGTGGCGGCAATGAAAAGCCCGTTGTGGCAGAACATGGCATCCTGCACACCGGTCACCGCTGCGAGTGCGGCGTCACGCAAGCCGCCCCAGGTCGCCGGCAAGTCCTTGCGCGCATCGAAGCTGTCCGGCGTTGCCGGTACGGTGCTCACAATATATCTATCTTCATTGATGCTATAGCCGATCACGAACAGCACTTTCGGCATTTCATTGCGAACGATGGTGGTCCATGGCAGCGCTGCATTCTTTAGAAAAAGAACCCGCCCATCTTCCATCCGCTCCGCTTCGCGCACCTGTTGTCCTGCGAGCATGGCGCCAACGCGATACTTGACCTGGTTGACGAGGATGTCGCGGATGAAATCCATGGCGCGCCGGAAGCGCTGCATGCGCAATGCTTCTGCCGCCTCGCTGCTGCCGGCCTGCTGCTCGTCCATCCAGTTGAGGTTGAAACCGGAGATCACGGCCGACAAGCCATAGCTGCCCGGCGCATTGCGCGCCGCGCCGGTATCGGCCATGTCGAGATATTGCACGAGGTCGTTGTCGATCGAATAGGCAATGTCTTGCGCGGTTTTTTCATCGAGCGCCTTGTCTGCGAAGGATTGCGCAATCAGCGCGGCGCAACGTCCGCCATATTCCTTCCAGACCAGGCCGGCACTGGCGTAGCCCACGCCAGACTGACGCGCGCCATCGAAGCCTTTTTGGTGATGGTCGAAGCGGCCGCGCTGCGGGTCCCATTCATCCCCCACATCGACTGCAAAATCGGCGGCGGCAACGCGCGCCATGTCGCGCGTACGGATCAGCTCGCCCCCGGGAAAAAGCAGGTCGAGCACTGTCACGCCCCATACGTCGTCAGCATGAAATTTTCCGGAATGGGTGGCAATGATCATGAAAAACGTGTCCAGAAATGCGGCGGCGTCGAATGACCGCCCGCGAAGAGCGTAATCCTAACCGCTTATTCGAGAATCGGCTGGCTATATCTTTGAAGCGTATCCCAGCAGGGAAATGTTCTTATTGAAGAGGGAGCAAATTTCTCGCATCTAAACAAGCCTGCGATGGCAAAGATCATGGAAGTCGCTGCATTCAGAAATGAAAAGTTGCAAAGAGTTCAAACCTCTGCAGCCAATGCGCCACAACCCTCTTTTCTTTAATTGAGGAGCCTGTTCGAATCGAAAATAGGTTGATATAAAGAAACCATAAACAGAACCAGTAAGGGAGATCCAATGCGCGCATTCACATTTTCTGCCGCCCTGTATGGTGTTCTCGTTGCTCTCGGCGGATGCGGTGGTGGTGGAGGCGCTTCGCCTGCCTCGACAACGTTGCCACCCGCTTCTTCAACGCCGACTCCCACGCCGACACCAACTCCGACACCTAGCCCCGAGAACAATACCTATAACCTCGACGTGCTGGGCGTACCAAAATTCGTCAACACCAACTATATCGACCTGACTAAAGTCACCGGCATCTCGAGATTCCGCTCTCATTCCGGGCATGACTACGCAGACTCGGTGGAATCCTGCCGTTCGATGAAGCATTACTTCGGATTTCCGGACACGAATACATCCGTCATGTCGCCCATTGCCGGCACCATTACTCATTACTTCGAGGAATGGGCAGGCTGGCAGATCCACGTGAAATCGGATGTGCAACCGGCGTTCACCTTCGTCATCTTCCACCTCGCTCCGGCAAAAGCCTATGCGGTGGGAGACAAGGTGACCGAAGGCCAGTTGCTGGGAACGCATATCGGCGCGCAGACGATGTCCGACATCGCGGTGGACGTGAACGCCGCCAACGGACACCGCCGCGTTTCCTACTTCGACACGCTCACCGATGCGGCTTTCGCGCCCTACGTCGCACGCGGCATCGCCACGCGCAGCGAACTGATCATCACCCGAAGCGAACGCGATGCCGCGCCTCTTACGTGCAACGGCGAGACGTTCACGAACGCCGATAGCGATCCGTATGAGAGGTGGGTCACTTTCTGAGCCGCCTTCCAGCCAGAGAAAAAGCAGGCCTGAACGGCATTGAACGAAGGTATGATATGCGGCAAAAATATCCCGGGCCGACCGGCCCGATTGCCGCTTTCGACCACTACATACCGTGACTGCTGCGCCTTCCATGCTCGACGCTGACCACGCCGCCTTCATCCAGCGCGGCGTGTCGATCAGCATTGCTACCTGCAGCCGCTTCAACATGCCCAGCACGGTGCGCGCCACTGGTTGCCGCGTATCGCAGGATGGTTCAAAAGTGACCGTATTCGTCTCCGCCACCCAGGGAATACAGGTGCTGGCAGACATTCGTGACAATGGCGCTATTGCGGTGGTATTCAGCGAGCCTTCCACGCACCGCGCGGTGCAGCTCAAGGGCAAGAACGCTAGCGTGTCCGGCATCGAGGATGGCGACTTTCGCATTGTGGATACCTACCGCGATGCCTTCGTGCGCGAGCTTACGCCGCTGGGCTTCGACGAACTCCTGATCTATACCCGATTCGATCCGCGCCTGCTTCGAAGGCGTCGTGCCGGGCACCATGGCCACTGCATCGCCGGATGGCGAACCGAATGTGTCGTATCTGTCGCAGGTGCAGTACATCGACAGCGAACACGTCGCGCTGACCTACCAGTTCTTCAACCGCACGCGCCAGAATATTCTTGCCAACCCGGTCGCCACGCTCACGCTCACCGATCCGCGCACCGCGGCGCAGTACCGCCTCTCGCTGAAATACCTGCGCACCGAAACCGCCGGCCCGCTGTTCGAAAGCATGAAGGCTAAACTGGCCGGCATTGCTTCGCAAACCGGCATGAGCGGCATCTTCCGCCTGCTGGGTTCCGATATCTACAAGGTGTTCGACATCCAGAAAGTGCCCGGCGAATCGCTGCCTCTGCCGCCGCCCGAACGCAATCTGCTCACCTCATTGCGCGTGGCAGGCGAAAAGCTCACGGCCTGCAGCGACCTCGACAGCCTGCTGAATGAAACCCTGGCCTGCCTCGAAACCCGGTTCGGCATATCGCACACCATGGTGATGATGCTCGACCAGGCCGGAGAAAAACTCTACACGGTTGCCAGCCGTGGCTATCAATCATCGGGCGTCGGTTCCGAGATTCCGCTCGGCCACGGCGTGATTGGCGTCGCTGCCCGCGAATGCACGCCGATCCGCATCGGCCACATGACGTCCGAATATGCGTACAGCCGCGCCATTCGCGAAAGCGCAGAACAGAGCGAATGGGCGAACGCACTCGAAACCGAAATTCCACTGCCCGGCCTGCCCGAATCGCGCAGTCAGCTCGCCGTGCCGATCACCGCTTGCCGCAAGATGCTCGGTGTGCTGTATGTGGAAAGTCCGTTGGATCTGCGCTTCTCCTATGACGATGAAGACGCGCTGGTCACGCTCGCCGGACATCTCGGCATGGCTATCCAGTTGCTGCAAGGTGCAGCAGAGGCCAGCGAAGATACGGTGCCCGTTACGTCCGCTCCTTCGATGCCGGCCGGCACGCCGCTTGTCATCCGCCACTATGCAGAGAACAACAGCATTTTTCTCGGCGAAGACTACCTGATCAAAGGCGTGGCCGGCTCCATCCTGTGGACACTACTGCGCGACTACGTGGAAAAGCAGCGTACGGAATTCACCAACCGAGAACTGCGCCTCGATCCGCGTATCAAGCTGCCCGATGTTAGCGACAATCTCGAAGCGCGACTGCTACTGCTGAGCCGGCGCCTGGATGAGCGCAACGCGCAGATACGCATCGAAAAAGCCGGACGCGGGCGGGTGCGCTTGAAAGTGGAATGCCCTATCCAATTGGTCGGATAGCGTCGCGGGTCGCGATTCGTCGCCCTGTTGCCTGCAATAATATTGCCTTCTACACTGCCTGCAGTGTCCGTATTTCACGGATTTTTATCTGTCCCTATAAGTCGGCCAAGTTTTGAAGGGTGAGCACTCATGCAGATTCTGAGCCAGTTTGGTCCACTACTTACCGGCAGCTCGCCATGCTTACCGGCTTTTTTGTCCATATAAGTAACAGTTA
>JAQSWC010000177.1 GCA_029266815.1 Paucimonas sp. | reverse complement strand
CGCGCCTAGCGGTGTCATCGACACTTCAGTTCCGCCGCGCTCGAAAATCACCACGCCGAGTTCGTCTTCCAGCTTCTTGATGGCAACCGACAGCGTGGGTTGCGCGACAAAGCAGGCTTCGGCGGCGCGCCCGAAATGTTTTTCGCGCGCGACGGCCACAATGTATTTGAGTTCGGTAAGAGTCATGAGTGAGGAGTGCAGCCGGTCCAAACAGTGATTGTAAGGCAGGCGGGAGTGCTCATACCTTCAGGTAGTCTTCACGGCCGCCGAGCCAGCGCGCCAGGTGCGCCTCCACGGTCGCCAGGTCCTCTTGCAGAAGCCTTTGCGCGACATCACGCGCCTGCTCCACCAGCGGCTGGTCGCCCTCCAGGTCGGCAAAACGCAGAAGGGCCTCACCCGACTGACGCGCACCGAGAAAGTCGCCCGGGCCGCGTATCTGCAAATCGCGTCTCGCTATTTCGAAGCCGTCAGTGGTTTCCCGCATGATAGCGAGCCTTTCCTTGGCCACGATGCCAAGCGGACCTTGATACATGAGAAGGCACACGCTGGCTGCCGAACCGCGCCCGATGCGGCCGCGCAACTGGTGAAGCTGCGAGAGGCCGAAGCGCTCCGCATGCTCGATTACCATCAACGACGCGTTCGGCACATCCACGCCAACCTCGATCACGGTGGTGGCAACCAGCACGTGGACTTCGCCGCGCGAAAAAGCATCCATCACAAGCTGCTTCTCCGCGGGCTTCAGTCGTCCATGCACCAAACCCACGCGCAGATCAGGCAATGCCTCGACCAGTGTCTGATGCGTTTCGGTGGCGGTCTGCAATTGCAGTGCCTCCGACTCTTCAATCAGCGGGCAGACCCAGTACACTTGCCGGCCTTCCCGCGCCGCGACATGGATGCGGTCTATCACTTCATCGCGCCGGTTCTGATCAATCACGCGCGTGACGATAGGCGTGCGTCCCGGCGGCAGTTCATCGATCACCGATACTTCAAGGTCCGCGTAATAGGTCATCGCCAGCGTGCGCGGAATCGGTGTGGCGGACATCATCAATTGATGCGGCACGATCTTGCCTTCCATGCCCTTGTTGCGCAGTGCCAGCCGCTGGCCGACACCGAAACGGTGCTGTTCATCGACGATTACCAGGCCCAGTTTCGGGAACTGCACCGCTTCCTGAATTACGGCATGGGTGCCGACCACGAGCTGCGCTTCGCCGCTCTCGATCATTGCCTGCGCCTCGGTCTTTTCTTTCTTCTTTAGGCTGCCTGTCAGCCATGCGACTTTCACACCCAGCGGTTCCAGCCACTGCGTGATCTTGCGGAAATGCTGCTCGGCGAGGATTTCAGTTGGTGCCATCAATGCGGCCTGGTAGCCGCTGTCGATTGCCTGCGCCGCTGCCAGCGCAGCAACAATGGTCTTGCCGCTGCCGACATCACCTTGCAGCAGCCGCTGCATCGGGTAGGACTCGCTGATGTCATGCTGAATTTCTTTCAGCACGCGTTCCTGCGCGCCAGTCAGCTTGAACGGCAGCGTGGCCAGAAAAGCCTGGAACAGGGTGCCGCGAATCGAAAGGGCTGCGGCCCCCTTCAACCTTCTTGCTGCCTGCGCACGTTTGAGCGAAAGCTGCTGCGCCAGCAGTTCGTCGAACTTCATCCGTGTCCATGCCGGGTGGGTGCGCTCTATGAGTGCGTGCTCATCGACATCGGGCGGCGGATTATGCAGCAGCCGTATCGCCGGTTCAAAGCGCATCAGGCCAAGCCCGCTCCTGAGGCTGTCGGGCAGCGTGTCATGCCAGTCCATGCGTTTCATGGCATCAGCAATCGCTTTGCGTAAAACGGTTTGTGATACGCCCTCGCCAGCGGGGTAGACCGGCGTAAGCGCTTCCGGCAGCGCAGCACCTTCCTCTACCACCTTGTAGGCCGGATGTACCATCTCCGGGCCGAAAAAGCCGTGACGCACTTCGCCGCGCGCGCGCACCCGCGCACCTTCGGCAAGTTGTTTGGTCTGGCTTCCGTAAAAATTCAGGAAGCGCAAGATGAGCTGCGAGCTGTCGTCGGACAGTGTCACCACCAGTTGCCGGCGTGGCCGATACTGGATATCGCACGAAGTAACTACCCCTTCCACCTGCGCGGTGTTGCCGGCCATGAAGCCGGCGTCGCGCATCGGCATGATCTCGGTTTCGTCTTCGTAGCGCATCGGCAGATGCAGCAACAGATCCATGTCCGAGCGCAGGCCGAGGCGCGCGAGCTTGTCTTCTAGGCGGTTGGGCTTGGAAGCTTTTTTCGCGATGGTCTTCGACGGAGACTTGGGCATGGAGAAGGCGGAGCGGGAACAGAACGTAAAATAGCGGTTTTGCCAGGCGATGCCTGCCGCCCGTATTGTAGAGCCTGCGTTGAATGCGGGTTTGGCCTGCCGCGGCTTCAGTTGCGGTTACCTACGAGTTAAGAGATTGCAAGCATGATCATACGAACCTTTGCCGCGGGATGCCTCCTTGCCTTGCTCGTTGCAGAGGGCGTGAATGCTGCCGAGACCAGCGGCCGGGCAGTGCATGCGAAAGAGATGAAGCCTGGTCCAATCGCCGAAGAAGGATTCGTGCCCATCGGCGGTATCGATCAGTGGGTCACGATCAAGGGATATGACCGAAGCCACCCAGCGGTTCTCTTCGTGCATGGGGGTCCCGGCAATCCCCTGAGCCCTTTCGCCGACGCAGTCTACGGCTCCTGGAAAAAAGAATTCATTCTCGCGCAGTGGGATCAGCGCGGAGCCGGCAAGACCTATGGCCGCAACACTCCTGCAGGAGATGAGGCCCTGACGATGGAGCGGATGACGGCGGACGGCATACAGGTAGCGGAACATGTGGCGCGCCGGCTGGAGAAAAACAAAGTGATCCTGATGGGCGATTCATGGGGTGCGGCGCTGGCTGCGCACATGGCAAAGTCGCGTCCTGATCTCTTTCATGCCCTTGTGCTTACATCGCCGCTCCTCGGTGGAAGACAGGACCTTCAAGCAAGCCATGCGCGCTTGAAGGAACTGGCACGTCAGGAGGAGGACGAGAAGACCCTGGCTGCACTGGACGCGATAGGCGCGCCGCCATGGAAAAACCCTCGCCATTTCAGTGTGTTGCGGCGTGCCGTTCGCGCCTATGAGTTGAAGAGGGCATGGCCCGCTCCGCCTTCATGGTGGGAGCCCGCGCCCGGTTACGACACGCTGCAGGCCCGCACCGACTATACCAAGGGAGAAGACTATTCCTTCCTTCAGTTTGTCGGTCCGAAGGGAGACGGCATGTTGTGGAAGCTGAACTTGCCTGCTTCAGGGCTGAAATTGAAGCTGCCGGTATATTTCATCCAGGGTGAAGAGGATTTGCTGACCATGCCGGCAGTAACCAAACGCTATTTCGACAAGATTGTTGCGCCTGTGAAGGAATATGTCTTGGTGCCAAGGACAGGCCACGATACGAACCCGCCGATCATCAACGCGCAACACCGGATTCTGGCGGAAACCATCCGCCCTTCGGTAAAGTGACCCGGACAATTCATGTATTCGCTTTCCGATTTTGATTTCCATCTTCCCGAAGACTTGATCGCGCAGACCCCGTTGCCCGAACGCAGCGCCTCGCGCCTGCTTCACCTTGACGGCAACCGGTGCATCGACCGGTCCTTTACCGACATCGTTTCGCTGTTGCAGCCGGGTGACTTGCTGATCTTTAACGACACCCGAGTACTGAAGGCTCGCTTCTTCGGCCTGAAGGAAAGCGGCGGCAAGGTGGAAGTACTGGTTGAACGCGTGCTGGACAACCATACCGTACATGCACAAGTGCGAGCATCGAAATCGCCGCCGCCGGGCGTGAAGATTCGGCTCGCCGACGCGTTCGACGTGACGGTCGGCGAGCGTGCCGGCGAGTTTTACACGCTGCATTTCCCTGCGGACGTATTCGAGCTTATCGATACGCATGGGCGACTGCCGCTCCCACCGTACATTGAGCATGATGCCGATGAATTCGACGAGCAGCGTTATCAGACGGTGTATGCGAAAACGCCGGGTGCCGTGGCTGCGCCGACCGCGGGTCTGCACTTCGACGATACGCTGTTGCAGACATTGCGCGACAAGGGGGTGAAGTTTGCGTACGTGACGTTGCACGTGGGCGCCGGTACTTTTCAGCCAGTGCGCAATGAAAACCTGGCTGAGCACAAAATGCACAGCGAGTGGTATACGATTTCGGACAACACCGTGAACGCGGTACGCGAGGCAAAAGCGCGGGGGCGCGACGTGGTGGCGGTCGGCACCACCAGCATGCGTGCCCTGGAATCGGCATCGCAATCGGGTGAATTGAATGCCGGCAGCGACGACACGCGACTGTTCATCACTCCCGGTTACCGGTTTAACACGGTGGACAGGTTGATCACCAATTTCCATTTGCCGAAATCGACATTGCTGATGCTGGTATCGGCCTTCGCAGGTTACGACGAGATTCGCGCAGCCTATCTTCATGCGATTGAAAATCGCTACCGTTTTTTCAGCTACGGCGATGCAATGTTGCTAAACCGCGCTGAAACCAGTTAATCGTCGTTCCGGCCACTGCCGGGGCGGAGCTCTATAAGTGTACGCACCATGCTGAAATTCAAACTCCTCAAAACCGATGGCCATGCACGCCGCGGACAGATTACGCTGAACCACGGCGTGATCGAGACGCCGATCTTCATGCCGGTCGGCACTTACGGCACTGTGAAGGTGAATTCCGACATCGTGATGCAGTTCGACGAATGCACGCCCTACGAGATCGACGGACGACCCGCGACCGAAAAGGAAGCGGCGGACTCCATGCGCATGTCGCTGCGCTGGGCGAATCGGTCCCGTGATGAATTCGACAAAGGGCAAAATCCGAATGCCTTGTTCGGCATCGTGCAGGGTGGCATGTTCGAGAAGCTGCGCGACGAATCGCTGGCCGGGTTAAACGAGCTTAATTTCCACGGCATCGCGATCGGCGGCCTGTCGGTAGGCGAACCCAAGGAGGACATGCTGCGCATCCTGTCGCATGTCGGCCCGCGCCTGCCGGCCGACAAGCCGCACTACTTGATGGGCGTAGGTACGCCTGAAGACTTGGTGCAGGGTGTGGCTAACGGCATCGACATGTTTGACTGCGTGATGCCCACCCGCAATGCACGCAACGGCTGGCTGTTCACGCGTTTCGGCGACATCAAGATCAAGAATGCGCAATACAAGAATGATGAACTGCCGCTGGACGAAACCTGCGAGTGCCATGCCTGTCGCAATTTCTCGCGCGCCTATCTGCACCATCTGCATCGTGCAGGCGAAATCCTTGGCGCGCGGCTGAATACCATCCACAACCTGCACTACTACCTGCAGTTGATGCGGGAAATGCGATCCGCTATTGACGCAGGGAAATTCCAGCAGTTTGTGGCGAAATTCCGCGAGGAGCGCGCCCGCGGCACATAGCAGGCGTGACATGCCTTGGCCGGGTGCTAAAATGCGCGGTCATTTGAAACCCACCAACGGAGCGCAAACGTGTTCATTTCTACTGCTTATGCACAAACTGCCGCCGCGCCGGCAGGACCGGAGAGCGGCTTCCTGAGCTTTCTACCCATTATCCTGATGTTCGTCGTGCTGTACTTCCTGATGATCCGTCCTCAGATGAAGCGGCAGAAAGAACAGAAAGCCATGGTCGATGCACTAGGCAAGGGCGATGAAGTGATCACTGCCGGCGGCATACTCGGCAAGGTGACCAAGGTGACTGATGCCTATGTGACACTTGAAGTCGCCGATGGGACCGAGATGCTCGTGCAGAAGGCTGCCGTGACAACTCTGCTTCCCAAGGGCACCATCAAATCGCTTTAATCCGGCTGATCCAGCGGCTGCAGTTCCTGCAGCCTCAACCGATTCCGACATGCCATGAACCGCTACCCGCTCTGGAAATACATCATCATCGTTTTTGCGCTGCTATTCGGCGTGATCTACACGACTCCCAACTTCTTCGGCCAAGCGCCGGCCGTGCAAATCAGCAGCGGCAAGGCCACCTTGAAGGTGACGAATTCGACGCTGGGCCTGGTTGAACAGGCTCTGCAAAAGAATGGCATACAGCCTGAAAGCATCTATTTCGAGCAGAGCGGCACTGCCGCGGCCACCGTGCGCGCGCGTTTCCGCGATACGGACACGCAGTTCAAGGCGAGGGCGGTGCTGGAAAAGGAATTGAACAGGGATCCGGCTGATCCATCTTATGTC
>JAQSWC010000176.1 GCA_029266815.1 Paucimonas sp. | reverse complement strand
CGTCAATGCATTGAAAAGGGTGGACTTGCCGACATTGGGCAGGCCGACGATGCCGCATTTGAGACTCATGGAGGAACTTCCTAGATCAATTGTTTAGAAATGGTTTTCTGCGCGGCATTCCTGCCTAGCAATGCAGGTCCGGCTACCTGAAGCGGTATGAACCACGACGCCTTTGCGCCGGGATTTTTCATTGCCGACCGGCTTCCCGAAAAGACGGCTATTGTACCTCCCCCGCTGGCGGCGCCACAAAGCGTCCCTTTAAAGCGCGTCATTGCCGACCCGCCAGAGCATATGGATTTTTTCCCGGAAATTTGCATCAAATCCATAGCCCTTGTCTGAATCGATCCAGTAAGAAGAGGGCGCATAAAAACGGTGGCGAGTTTCATGTGGATAGAGCAGGTGGTGAAATCCCGGCAGGAATTTCCTGACAACCATCGGTTCATTTTGCAATTTCGGCGCGGCTACGTAGGGCGACAAGGAGATTGCAGACGGTTTATGTGGTCGCCGCGGCGTGGCTTGATCCAATAGCGAATAAGGAGACGAGATGAAACGGACGATTATCAACGGCCTCGTTGCCGGGCTTGCTGCCGGCATGTTGGTTGCCTGCGGCGGTAGCGCTGATACGGGCAAAAACGGACAGTCAAGATTGTATGCGGATGGCGAGGCATGTCACGCTGCGTGGGTTGCAACCAAGAACTATGCGGCAGGGGCAAAGGTCAGCCGAAACGGCACCAACTACACGGCTGCGCAGAAGACGCGGAATCAGGATCCGGCCACCAATAGCGGCTCTGCAGGCAGCGGCATGCCGTGGATTACCGGCTATTTGTGCGGCTCTACGCCTACTCCAACGCCGACACCAACGCCGACACCCACTCCCACTCCCACTCCTACCGGTGAGCGACAGGTTGGTACATATTTCACCCAGTGGGGCGTCTACAGGCGAAATTTTGAAGTGGGCGACATCATCACCATGGGCGCAGCCAGCAAGCTGACTTTCATCAACTATGCATTTGCCAATGTCTATGAGCGTAACGGCGGTTACGAATGCTATGCGGTGAACAAGGCTGAGCCAGGGCCGACTGCGGTAGATGCCGGCACCGGCGGCGACCAGTGGGCAGACTATGGCCGGACTTCATCGCGCCCGATCGACGGCATCAAGCCGGTATTCAACCAGCCTCTGGCAGGCAATTTCTTCGAGCTGAAAAAACTCAAGGCCAAGTACCCGAACATCAAGGTCTTTATTTCCCTCGGCGGATGGAGCTGGTCTCGTTATTTCTCGGCTGCGGCGTCGACGGATGCCTTGCGCAAGCAGCTTGCCGCGTCCTGCGTGAAGCAGTTCATCAAGGGTGACCTGCCGGTGTTCGATTACCGCGGCGGTCCGGGTGCGGCAGCCGGCGTGTTCGACGGCATCGACATCGACTGGGAATATCCGGGCGGCGGCGGTCAGCCCTACAACACGGTCAGCCCGGCAGACAAGCAGAACTTCACGTTGTTGCTGGCCGAGTTCCGCAGTCAGCTCGACGCGCAGGGCGCGATTGACGGCAAGCGCTATCTGCTCACCACGGCCGTCGGCGCCGGCAAGGACAAGATCGACCAGACCGAGCCGGGGCAGTATTCGCAGTACGTGGACTGGATCTCGATGATGACTTATGACTTCCACGGTGCATGGGCTTCCACGACCAACTTCAACGCTCACCTCTTCCCCAATCCAGCGGCACCTGCAGGCGAGTCGGAGGAAACCTTGAATGGCGACTACGTAATGACCTATATGGCTTCGTTAGGTGTTCCGAAGTCTAAGCTGCTGCTGGGTGTGCCGTTCTACGGACGCGGCTGGAAAGGCGTCACGGCGGGCCCGAACGGCGACGGTTTGTATCAGTCTGCCACCGGTGCCGCACGCGGTGCATGGGAGGACGGCATCAACGACTACAAGGTGCTGGCCGGCAAGAGCGGCACCCGCTACGTCCATCCCGTCACCAAGCAGCTCTATTTGTACACCGGTCCGGGCGGCGAATGGTGGAGCTACGACGATGCATCCGTCGTCACGACCAAGGCCAATTACGTCAAGGCGAATGGCTACGGCGGCGCATTCTCATGGTCGATCGATGGCGATACGTCCAATGGCGCGCTGTCCTCAGCCATTTGGGGTGTACGCTAGTTGAAGCCATGTATTGAGTTTTAATGAAAAACGGCCCTTGGGGCCGTTTTTCATTGGTACGGATGCATCTGTCGATCCGCAAAATCCGGCTAGGCGCTCGTATGCAACTGCATCATCGCCGCTTCGAACTTGCCTTCGCAAAGCAGGGGGATGATGTCTAGGCTTTTCTCAATGGCCTCGTTGATCAGCGGCTGCTCCTCCTTGCGTGGACGGTGCAGCACGAAATCCGCAACATTCTGCTGCAGGTTCAGCGAGCGCGGATGGCCGATGCCGATGCGCAGCCGCCAGTAATCCTGTGTGCCGAGCGCGGACGTGATGTCCTTCAATCCATTGTGCCCGCCTGAAGAGCCGCCTTTTTTCAGCTTGGCGGCGCCGGGCGGCAGATCGAGTTCATCGTGCACTACCAGGATTTCGTCAGCCGCTATTTTGTAGAAGCGCGCCAGCAGGCCCACCGACTGGCCGGAACGGTTCATGAAGGTCTGCGGTTCCAGCAGCCACACTTCCTGGTTGCGGATTCTAGTTTTGCAGGCCAGCGCATTGAATCGCGCTTCGCGCGCGAGCCTGCTGCCGCCGGCGAGATTGTCGACCAGCCAGAAGCCGGCGTTGTGTCGGGTTTGCTCGTATTCCGGTCCCGGATTGCCGAGGCCGACGATGAGACGGATTGCCATGATTTCTCTCGATAAAGCTGCGGCGTGATTATCGCGGATGCTGCGGATGCCGTCCATTTCCGCATGAAAGCTGAATTTGAAAGCAAGAGGCGGAGTGCGGCCTTTCATGAATGCTGTCAGGCTTTGATTTAAGATCGCTTCACTCAGAGGGCTTCGCCATGACAGCAACAAAAGCAAAGAGCCAAAGGACTGCAGCCACCTTGAGCGATCCGCGCTGGGCGGCCGTTCTCGCGAGGGATGCTTCAGCGGACGGCACATTCTGCTATTCGGTGGAGACGACCGGTGTTTATTGCCGGCCTTCGTGCGGCTCGCGCCAGGCGAAGCCTGAAAATGTGCGCTTCCATGGCACTTGCGAGGAAGCGGAGCGCGCCGGTTTCAGGCCGTGCAAGCGGTGCAAGCCCGACCAGTTGCCGCTTGGGCAGCGCCATGCGGCAAAGATTGCCGAGGCTTGCCGGCTTCTCGAAGCGTCGGAGAGTTCGATGAGCCTTGAAGAGCTGGCAGAGAAGGCCGGCATGAGCGCCTATCACTTTCACAGGACATTCAAGCACGTCACCGGCCTGACGCCGCGGATGTACGCAGCAGCCCATCGTGAGGGAAAGCTGCGCAATTTGCTGGAATCGGGACAAGAAGTGACTCAAGCCATTTACGAAGCGGGCTATCAGTCCGGCAGCCGCTTCTATGAAAACTCGGACCGGATATTGGGCATGTCGCCGACACGTTACCGCTCGGGCGGCGAGGGACTGGAAATTCATTTCGCCGTGGGCCAATGCGCGCTCGGGGCGATTCTGGTTGCGCAAAGCGAGCGCGGTATCTGCGCGATTCTCATCGGTGATGATCCCGATACGCTGGTGCGTGATCTTCAAGGCCGCTTTCCGAAGGCGACTTTTGTCGGTGGCGATGCGGAATTCGAGAAGACCGTTGCCCTGGTGGTTGGTTTTGTCGAGGCGCCGCGATTAGGGCTTAATCTGCCGCTGGATATTCGCGGCACCGCATTCCAGCAGCGCGTATGGCAGGCCTTGTGTGACATTCCGCCAGGGCAGACCGTCACCTACACCGAGATTGCACGCCGAATCGGCATGCCCAGTGCGGTTCGGGCCGTGGCGGCCGCCTGCGCGGCAAATGCATTGGCAGTGGCGATTCCCTGCCACCGCGTGGTACGCATCGGGGGTGGATTGTCCGGCTATCGCTGGGGCGTGGATCGGAAGCGATCCCTGCTCGAAATCGAGGCGGATCTGCAGGAAAAAATGGACAATCGTAAAGCGTGATGCTTCTTGATCCGGCGCTTAGAACCTCAGCGCAATAAAAAACCCGCTGCAGGCAGCGGGTTTTTCAGCGGTGCGGGAAGAATTACTTCTTCTCGCCTTCACCCTCAGCAGCAGCTTCGTCAGACTTGCCGCCTGCGGGAATCGATGCGGTAGCAACCGTCTGGTTGTCGCCGTGTGCAATCACGGTAACGCCCTTCGGCAATTTGAGGTCGGACACGTGGATCGACTGGCCGGCTTCGATCGTTGACAGGTCGACTTCGATGAATTCCGGCAGGTCTTTCGGCAGGCAGGAGATGTCGAGTTCGTTCAGCACGTGGCTGACGATACCGGCAGACAGCTTGACCGCAGGTGCGATCTCGGCATTGATGAAATGCAGCGGCACTTTCACGTGGATCTTCTGGTTCTGGTCGACGCGCTGGAAATCGATGTGCATCACGATCTGTTTGTAGGCGTGCGTCTGGAAATCGCGCAGCAGAACTTTCTCAGTCTTGCCGTCGACTTCGAGGTCGAGGATCGACGAATGGAAAGCCTCTTTCTTGAGCGCGTGGTACAGCGCATTATGGTCGACCTTGATGTTGGCCGGTGCTGCCGTGCCTCCATAGACGATACCGGGCACGAAACCGGCATTGCGCAGGCGGCGGCTCGCTCCGGACCCCTGCTCAGTGCGTGCAAAAGCGACTACTTTCATGGTGATGCTCCAAAAATGGCAAGGCTTCAGCCTTGCGTTGAAGTCCCCCGCGACCAGGGGACTTGAAAAACCGCTTCGATAGAAGCGGACTAAATCGATTTGATCAGTTGGGGACAGAGTACCGCTTCGCTTAACTCTGTCCCGCAATAAATATGCTTAATCTGCAAACAGCGACGACACCGAGTCGCCCTTGCTGATGCGCTTGAAGGTTTCGGCCAGCAATTCCGCGCACGA
>JAQSWC010000003.1 GCA_029266815.1 Paucimonas sp. | reverse complement strand
TTCATGGATTGCACCATCAACGATCGCTTCGCACTGGTTGCAGTATTCATTGATCAGCCCGTCGGTACTCCAGGTAAGGTTGTACTTGAGCGCATTGCTCGGATAAATGGGCAAAGCGCCGACCCTCATGTGCACGTCGCGCAGGGTATCGAAACCAGCAGCGATGTCGTTGGCCACGATGGAGATGAAACCGGGCGCAAGGCCGCACTGGGGAATGAAGGCGGTGTTGGCATCGGCTGCCAATTGCTTCACCAGGCGCGCGCCTTCTACGTCTTCGGTAAGGTCAAAATAGTGGGCTTTCGCCCGCTTCGCAGCGGTGGCGATGACAGGTGTTATGAAAAACGGACAGGCCGAGAGAACGAATTCATGTCCGCGAAGCACATCAGTGACCGACTCCGCATCCGACAGATCCACTTGCGAAGTACGCACATCCGGGAATTCCGCCTGCCTCACATAGTCCAGCCGCTTGGTGTCCTTGTCCGCCACGGTGATGTCAAAGTCGCCGGAATGGGCGAGCAGATTCAATATTGCGTCACCAATTTTCCCTGCCCCCAACAGAATCAGCTTCGATTTCATGCTCTTCCTCCTACTTATCCATTTCAGTGTAGGAGGAGAAGACGTCAGACAAAAGTGCGGAAAATGTCGACAGAATGGTCTAAGATAAAACAGAATGACATTCGTATAAGACATATTGACCATGCACGACGTCCTTGATCCGCTTGATCAAAGTATTCTCGCCTTGCTATCAGATAACGCGAGACTACCCGCCACGGCAATTGCCAAGCGGCTTTCCATTGCCCGCACCACAGTACTAGCGCGTATTGCTCGACTGGAAAAGAAAGGCGTGATCGGCGGATATGGCGTAAGGCTGACTCGCGATCTGCACCTGTCTGCCGTGCGTGCCTATGTGGGAATTTCGCTTGATCCGCACATGGCCGCCGCTTTCATCAAGCAATGTGAAGCTTTGCCCGAAGTGGAAACCCTGTGCGCGGTAAGCGGTACGATCGATTACATGGTCACCTTGCGTTGCCGATCGACTGCGGAACTGGACAGCTTGCTGGACAAGATAGGCGCGCTCGATGGCGTACGGCAGACATCGACTTCGATCATACTCAGCAAGCGCATCGATCGCGGCGCGCTGACTGCACTGTAAAGGAAACATGATGGCAATGATTCCCGAATCCAAGAAAAACCACTTGTGGCGCAAGATCGTCTGGCATACCGATCCCGATGAATTCCCGCTAGGTCCTCACCACTCTGCCGAGGTCTACTGCAGTGAAGAATCCAACGGCTATGCCGTCTGGTATGTGCGCAAGCTGGGAAAGGACGATCAGCGCGGCAGCAAGAACATAGAGAACGGCGACTATCTGTTGTCGTATTTCTCGAAGGCACGGCGCGACGATGCCATCGAATATGCAGTGCTAGCTGCCAACCGCGAAGCGGTACCAGACAAGATGATAGAAGCGCTTGATCGCCTCGCTGCTGCAGCCAGCCGGGTATAACCGCCGTAAACATTCTACCTTTGTCGCTTTCATGCGACCGGATTTACGTTTTTGAGACGGCTTTCTAAACCTGCGTTCCGGTTTTTTTGCCTATAAAACAGCGATATTCAAGGTTATTGCCTCTGTTTTTGCCCATAGCTCAAAATCTCTGAGCTTGATGTCCTGCCACTCCCCGGCAGCCGTGGCATTACGACAATTCCTATTGTTACTGAATTGGGTTACATTTTGTAGCAAACATCAAGACGCCTGTCATTTACCAAGAAATTCCTGCTCCAATCCGGGTTTCTCATGCTAAATGTAAAGTCGCATACAAACGACAGTAGCGTTTCCCCAAGGGAAACCACATGAGCAGGAGACATCGTTGAGTACCGACATACAACCTTCGTTTGCAGCCATATCACGCGATTGCGAGCATGCGCCCATGCAGATTCTTCCGCGATCGGAATATCCCACTGTGGCCTGCATTATCCCGTCCTATAACGAAGCGGAAAACCTGGCTCGCCTGGTACCAATGATAGACGCCACCCTTCAGCCGCTAAGCAGCCATTACTACATCATCGTGGTCGACGATGGCAGCTCGGACGGCACATCGGCCACGGCAGTGGCGCTGGCCCGGCAATATCCGGTGCGCCTGCTTCAACTGTCGCGCAACTTCGGAAAGGAAAGTGCCATCACTGCCGGCCTTGACCATGTAGATACCGATGTGGTCATCCTCATGGATGCCGATTGTCAGCATCCTGTCGAACTTCTGCCCGTCTTCCTGAAACACTGGAAAGACGGCTACGACATGATCTACGGCGTCATCAGTGACCGCGGCAACGAATCGCTGCTCAAGCGCAAGGCAACCGGATGGTTCTATTCGCTGCTCAGCCGCACGGCGTCCATTCCCATCATTCCGAACGCAGGTGATTTTCGCCTGTTCGATCGACAAGTCGTCACCGCGCTGAAGATTCTCGGCGAACGCACCCGTTTCATGAAAGGCCTGTATTCCTGGGTAGGCTTCCGCTCCATCGGCGTTCCGTACCAGCCTGCACCGCGTTTTGCAGGACGTTCGCAGTTTCCGATGCTGCAGCTTTACCGTCTCGCAGTGACCGGGCTAACCTCCTTTAGCGACATTCCCCTTCGCATCTGGAGCGGTGTTGGGGTCCTTGTTTCCTTATGCTCGATTGCATTCGGCTTATTCATTTGGATACGCACGCTGGTGTATGGTGTGGACCTTCCCGGCTGGGCAACCCTGACCGTCAGCACCACACTGCTTGGGGGAATCCAGTTGATTTCCATCGGAATTCTGGGCGAGTACATCGGCCGCATTTTTACCGAGGTAAAGGGACGCCCAACCTATCTGGTGAGATACCGCCACGGATTCCAGCCCAAGCATGATGAGTAGAAACATGGTTTTCCAGTTGGCCCGCTTCGGGACGGTAGGTCTCATTGCAGCATGTGTTCATTGGTCAGTGGTGGCCGCGTTGGTGCCATTGGGGCTGTTGCCGTTGCAGGCAAACGTCGTCGCCTTCATCACCGCATTCAATGTCAGCTATTGGGGGCACCGCAGGTGGACTTTCAACGCAGACCGACCGCATCGATCCGCCCTGCCCCGGTTCCTTTTGACTGCGTGCTCCAGCTTCGTACTGAACCAGACGCTGTACTACTTTTTCCTTACCTACACATCGCTGGACTACCGGGTTTCCTTGCTGATCGTTCTGGTGTGCGTTGCCATCCTAACTTTTTTCCTGAGCCGGCAATGGGCGTTTCGCTAACCAGGCGCATTGTTCTGTGCGCGGACGACTATGCGCAAAACACCGCCATCAGCGATGGGATTCTGCAGCTACTGGAAAGGAAACGTCTTACCGCGATAAGCTGCATGACGGATTCGCCCTGCTGGGAGAAAGATGCCGTCAGACTCAAGCCCTATTCCAACCAAGCCGATATTGGCTTGCATTTCAACCTGACCCATGCCTTCGACCTGCCAAGCTGGACCTTGCCTGCGCTGTTGTGCGCGGCATTTTTTAGAACGTTGGACAGGAAACCGATAGAAGCGTCGTTGCAGCGCCAGTTGAACCGGTTCGAAGAAATGTTCGGTGAGCCTCCTGATTTTCTGGACGGCCATCAGCATGTGCACGCATTTCCCGTCATCCGGGATATAGTTTTCAGGGTACTTGCCGATCGATATCCATCTCGATTGCCTTATCTGCGCAATGTCAGCCACACACTGACCGGCAATGCCGCTTCGGCCAAATCTGCTGTGCTTCGTGTGCTGGCTTGGAACTTTGATAGCGACGCGAAACGCGCCGGCTTCAGGATATCGAGCGGATTTGCTGGACTTTATTCGCTATCACCAAAATCCGATTTTGCGAACCATATGCGAACCTGGCTTGCCGGAGTTCCGGATGACGCCATCATCATGTGCCATCCCGGCTTCGCAGCAAATGATCCGGCCGATC
The DNA here is from genome assembly GCA_029266815.1 of Paucimonas sp. GTDB lineage: Bacteria > Pseudomonadota > Gammaproteobacteria > Burkholderiales > Burkholderiaceae_D > JAQSWC01. The sequence goes on along the minus strand of JAQSWC010000003.1, from coordinate 15,563 downwards.
CTTCGGCCAAGGCCAGGCCGAGTGAATTCACCTACCTGAACAGCGAAGCATTTCTTGAAAGGCTGACCGAGGCGGGAGTAGAACTCTCACGTTTCCGAGCAGCCGAGACAATTTGATATCCTGCATCGCTCTTCTTAGCTACCCAAAGTTTGACGAGCCACCTGTCAAACCAGGCCTACATTCTTGATACTTAAAAATGACCAGTATCCTTTCAAAGTTCAAAACCGCGCCATTTCGCACACGCATTTTTCTTTTTCTGCGCTGGCATCTGACCCCGTATGAAAAAATTGCTTCTTACTTGCCGACCAGTGGGCGTATTCTCGACTTCGGCAGCGGCCATGGACTGCTGTCTGCCGCCATCGCATTGCGCTCGCCTGCGTGCGAGGTCATCGGCATCGACCACGATGTGCCGCGGGTCGAACTCGCGAACAGCACTATGAAGGACATTTCCAATCTTGAATTTGCAACCGGCACGACAGCAGATATTGCGCCTCGCTCCGGCAAATATGCTGGCATCACACTAATCGACGTCTTGCATTATTTCGACGGCACCGCCCAGGAGCACATGCTGAAACAAAGCTATCAGGCGCTGGAAGACGGAGGAACTTTACTCATGAGAGAGGTGGATTCCAACCAAGGCATGCTTTCGCGCTGGAACCGTTTCTACGAATCGATATCAACCCGCATAGGCTTCACGCGCTCTGAGCAACTGCAATTGACCTTCCGTACCCGTTCGGAGTGGGAAAGGCTACTTCATGCCGTTGGTTTCGACGTTCGTTCGGAGCGCTGTAGTAGCAGGCTGTTTGACGATATTTTGTATATCTGTAAGCGGCGCTGATGTTTTGAAAAATCAACTGAGCGCATCAGGGTCAAGCCTTGATGAAATGCTCACGATAGTATTTGAGTTCTTCAATGGACTCAATGATGTCCGCCAGTGCAGTGTGCTTTTGCTGCTTTTTAAAGCCATTCACAATCCCCGGCTTCCAACGGCGACACAGCTCTTTGAGTGTCGATACATCTAGATTACGGTAATGAAAGAACGCTTCAAGCTTCGGCATGCCGCGAGCCATGAAACGCCGGTCTTGGCAAATCGAATTGCCGCACATCGGTGATTTTCCATTCGGCACATATTGCCGCAGGAATTCGATGAGCGCCGCCTCGCAGTCCCCTTCAGTGACTGTAGAAGCCTTCACCCGCTCGATCAAACCTGAACGCCCATGAGTGCCCTTGTTCCAGGCATCCATTCCATCAAGGATCTCGTCGGACTGATGAATCGCAAACACTGGGCCTTCTGCCAAGATATTCAGCTCGGAATCGGTCACTACCGCCGCCACTTCGATGATCCGATCGTTGTCCGGATCGAGTCCAGTCATCTCCATGTCGATCCAGATCAGGTTGAATTCGTTCTGGCGCGGGGCTGCTGCAGTATTGGTTTCAGTCGCTTGTGACATAATGATTCCCTCTTGATTGCCCGGCATTTTCGCATACAAAAGCATGACATCCACTGCATTCTCGCTGCTGTTTTCGGTTTTCCTGGTTGCTGTACTCACGCTTCGCTTCTGGCTCGCATCGCGACAAATCCGGCACGTCATGTTGCATCGTGCCGCCGTACCGCCGCGATTTGCAGAAAAAATTTCGCTGGAGGCTCACCGCAAGGCTGCGGACTATACGGCGGCCAAGGTGCGCCTTGGCATGGTTCTTATCGTATTCAATACCCTCATTCTGCTTGGCTTTACTTTTTTCGGCGGGCTTCAGTGGTTGTCGATACAGGTACTGAAGGCAACCCAGGGCGGCATGACTTACCAGCTCGGCCTGATCGCGGCATTTGCCCTCGTTTCCGCCGCGCTGGATCTGCCTTTCGATTATTACCGCCAGTTTGTGCTTGAAGAAAAATTCGGCTTCAACAAGATGACGCGAAAATTGTTTTTCACCGATCTCATTAAAAGCACACTGATCGGCGCCGCCATCGGACTACCGCTGGTCTGGGTGGTTCTCTTCCTGATGGAGCAGGCAGGTAGCCTGTGGTGGCTCTACGCCTGGTTCGTCTGGTGCGGATTCCAGTTGCTGGCCCTGGTGCTCTATCCCACGCTGATTGCTCCGCTTTTCAACAAGTTCACGCCGCTGACCGACGAAGGCCTCCGGACACGCATCGAAGGCTTGATGAAACGCGTCGGCTTCGCCTCGAAGGGTCTGTTCGTCATGGATGGGTCGAAGCGGAGCACGCACGGCAATGCGTATTTTTCCGGATTCGGCGCAGCCAAGCGCATCGTGTTCTTCGACACGCTCCTCTCGCGGCTTGCGCCGGAAGAAATGGAAGCGGTGTTGGCTCACGAACTTGGACATTTCAAGCTGAAGCATGTCGTCAAGCGGGTCGTGCTGCTGTTCACAGTGTCGCTCGGCTTTCTTGCGCTGCTCGGCTACTTGAAGACGCAGACATGGTTCTACGTGGGGCTCGGTGTTCAGCCGACGATGTTCGCCCCGAACGATGCCATGGCGTTAATTCTTTTTGCCCTGGCGCTGCCGGTGTTCACCTTCCTCTTGCAGCCGCTCACGTCAATATCATCGCGCAAGCACGAGTTCGAGGCAGACGCCTTCGCGGCGAAGCATACAAATGCATCTGATCTCGTCGCAGCCTTGGTCAAGCTGTATGAAGACAATGCCTCCACACTGACGCCCGACCCGCTCTATTCCACCTTTTACGATTCGCATCCGCCAGCCGCACTACGCATCGGCAGGCTGACGGGTGCATGAGGAAACCGCAATGACGCTCGATGATCTGCTCAGCCGTGAATGTTCGCACCAGACCGTGGCGCTGCCGGAAAGCAGCGTGGCGGCGGCACTGCAACAGTTGAACGGCTGGTCGCTGGAAAGCGGCTTCATCGTCAAGCAATATGCCTTTAAGAATTACTATGAGACGCTTGCGTTCATCAATGCGATTGCGTTCATCATCCATGCTGAGGACCACCACCCTGAATTAACAGTTGGGTACAACCGCTGCACCGTCCGCTTCAACACCCATTCGGTCAACGACGGCCAGGGCGGCATTTCGGAAAATGACTTTATCTGCGCCGCCAAGATTGATGCGCTGCTGACCGGCTCTTTCCGCGCCTGATGAAAGAACTTGAAGGCATCATCATCGCGGCACACGGCCGGCACTATGTCGCACAAGTCAGCGAGCGTACGCTGCAATGCGTTACCCGCGGGAAGAAAAGTGATGTCGCCGTGGGCGACACTGTTTTCTTGAAGGCGACATCGGCGGATCAGGCAGTCATCGAGAAGATCGGCGATCGGCGTACGCTGCTTTACCGTTCCGACCAGTTCAAGTCCAAGCTGCTTGCTGCGAATCTCACCCGCCTGTTCGTCATCGTGGCCACCGAACCGGGTTACTCGGACGACCTCGTGTCGCGGGCGCTGGTGGCCGCTGAGGCTGCGGGAATCGATGCTCATATCGTGCTGAACAAGGCTGATCTTGCCGACTTGCTGCCGAAGACGCGTGAACGCCTGTCACTCTACGCATCGCTGGGCTATCCTCTGCATGAGGTGTCTGCGAAGTCGGAGCCGGATGCAATGTGCGGTGTCCTGACGCCTTTGTTGCAATGGCACTCGTCCATCTTGATTGGGCAATCTGGCATGGGCAAATCGTCCATCATCAACCTGCTGGTTCCTGGTGCCGACATTGCCACACGCGAGATTTCAGAAGTCCTTGATTCCGGCAAGCATACGACCACCTTCACCCGCCGCTATTCGATCGACGAGAACACGTCGATCATCGACTCGCCGGGCTTTCAGGAATTCGGCCTTTATCACCTGAGCGAAGGCATGTTGGAGCGTGCGTTCCGTGAATTCTCGCCACACCTGGGGCAGTGCAAGTTCTACAACTGCCATCATCTGCAGGAACCGGGATGCGCAATACTGGAGGCAATGGAGAAAGGCTCGGTCGCACCGATGCGGCACGACCTGTACAGGCAACTCGTGCACGAGTCCTCGCAAAAACTGTACTGAATGGATCCGGTTAGCGCTTCGCCCCCGCCTGCAACGCAGTGACCAGGTGATTGCGCCACTGGCGCATGCGACCGGGAACGGTTTCTGCCGGCGGGCTGGGATGAATCTCGCTGTAATCGCCGTACACCATGCCCAGGAACTGGTCGCCTGCCACAAGCGACATCGCCAGGAAGGAACGCGCGCCCAGTGCGTCCGCATACCAGTCCGGCATCATCTTTGCGTAAGCCGGCGAATTGACATCGGCAACGTAGGTATCTATTTTCTTGGCCATCACCGCCCGGAAAATATCCGGCTTGGCGCCCTGGCAGCGAAACTTCGCAGCCGCCTGGGCTGCATTACGGCCTACACCTGCCACCGCGACCAGGCTGGCGCCGCTGGGAAGGCAAAGCAAGGTGCAGTCGAACCCCAGGTCGTCGTGAATCATCCGCAGCACCTGCTGGACAATCTCGATGGGGCGCTTGCTGTCCCCACTTGCCTTGGTCAGGCTGTCCTGGGCGGACAACAAGTCGAGTACCTTTTCGGAGCCCTTTCGAAGCATGCCGCGCGCCTGATCGATCGTGCATGGGAAGGAGATCACTTCCAGCAGCTCGCCGGTATCCTGCAATGCCTTTTCTATTTTTTCCTGCACCTCGTCTTCGCGAAGCATCAGAGCGGTGCGGAAAAAATTGATGTTTTGAGTGATCTCGCTCTTCTCCGCTGCTTCGGAGCCTCGGAACACGGCATCCGTAACACGTTTTGAAAACAGCGCGCACATCTGATGCCAGCCCAGGGCATTCGCCGCCGCTCGTGGCGGCGCCTTGCCGACCTGCGGAGCCAGGCTTTGCTGCAAAACATCCGGCAGATTCCATTGCTGCGCGATCGCGGCGCCGATTGCTTCAAAACTCATTCCGAGCACCTCCTGCACTGCCTCGTCTTCAGTAATGTTCTTTTCAGCCTGCACCTTGCGCGCCTGTTCTATGTCCTCGTACAGGTAGTACACCGCCATCATGCGCCCGAGGTTCTGCAAAAGCCCGCATACCTGGGCTTCCTGTGCGTTGTACCGCGGCGCATTCACGCGCGTGATTTCATGCCCGAGCGTGCCGCAGAAGTAGGCGGCAACGATTTCCGCATGCAACTGCTTCGATTGCGGCTTGTTGGAGAGCGAATCAAGCAGCGCTAGAGACAATGCCACCGACTTGACCGTGTTGAGTCCCAGGATAATGATCGCCTGGTCGATGGTAGAGACGTTGCGGCCTCCTCGCGCGCTGGAATTCGCCAGGCGCAGCAGCTTGCTCGTCAGTGCAGCATCCCGGAGGATGGTCGAGGTGATCGTCCTTGAGCCGCTATCGTCATCGTCGTTCATGCTGCTGATGGTCTGCACGGACGCGCCCAAGCCAGCGAATCCCGGCCCGCTGTTCATTTTTTCCAGCAGCCGTTCGACTGCCGATTGCTGCTCTTCACTCATGGATTTCGCTTTTCACGTGTATGTAGCCCGATTCTAATAAGCTTTCCTCGGTTCGTCACACTATGAAGCGGATTTACGTCGCCAGTCCCGAAAGCGTGGTTTTCCCGTAGCAAAATCCCTTATAATTGAACAAGTTACAAACTTCGGCGGCAGGCGCCATCTTGCCGCCGTTTTCATTTATGGCCATCAATCACTTTCTCCAGATCTCGGACTTCACGCTCGATGAGTTCAATTACGTCATCGAGCGCTCGCACGTCATCAAGAAAAAGTTCAAGAACTACGAAACCTACCACCCCCTGACAGACCGTACGCTGGTGATGGTGTTCGAAAAGAATTCAACGCGTACCCGTTTGTCTTTCGAAGCTGGCATGCATCAGCTCGGCGGCGCAGCCATATACCTGAACACGCGAGACAGCCAGCTCGGCCGCGGCGAGCCGGTAGAGGATGCCGCCCAGGTCATGTCGCGCATGTGCGACATCATCATGATCCGCACGTTTGGACAGGAAATCATCGAACGCTTCGCCGCCCATTCCCGCGTGCCGGTCATCAACGGGCTGACGAATGAGCATCATCCCTGCCAGGTGCTGGCGGATATCTTTACCTACATCGAGCATCGCGGTTCGGTTGCGGGCAAAACCGTGGCTTGGGTGGGCGACGCTAACAACATGCTTTACTCCTGGCTGCAGGCAGCCCAGGTATTCGGCTTCCATGTGAACGTGTCCACGCCGAAGGGCTACGACATCGACCCCAAGCTGGTGGCAAGGGATAATGATCGCTATACCGTATTTACATCGCCATCGGATGCCTGCGAAGGTGCCGACCTCGTCACCACTGATGTGTGGACCAGCATGGGCTTCGAGGAAGAGAATGCAGCGCGCCTGAAAGCATTCGAAGGCTGGATTGTCGACGGCGCCAAGATGGAGCGTGCCAAGCCCGATGCCCTCTTCATGCACTGCCTGCCCGCGCATCGCGGCGAGGAAGTCGCCGCCGAGGTGATCGACGGACCGCAATCCGTGGTGTGGGACGAGGCAGAGAACCGCTTGCACGTGCAGAAGGCGCTGATGGAATACCTGCTGTTGGGAAGGATAGCCTGAAATGCAGCCTTCCCGACGCCACGCGGAATTCCTGTTCGCTTTCATGATGTCGCTGACGATGGCGTTCATCATGACTTGCATCGTTACCTTCGTGAATACCGGTTATGACGCCGGCTTTCCCGTGCGCTGGATGCATGCGTTCGTCGTCGCCTGGCCGGTGGCCTTTGTCTGCATCCTGCTGCTGGCTCGGCGTGTGCGCGGACTGGTGGAACGCCTCGTAGCGAATACCTGAATCAACCTTTAACGTTAAGCAGAGATCATGTCGACCATTCTCCAATCCGTTCCCGTCAACCAGAAAGTGGGCATTGCCTTCTCAGGCGGCCTCGACACCAGTGCCGCATTGCATTGGATGCGCCAGAAAGGCGCGATCCCTTATGCCTATACCGCCAACCTCGGCCAGCCTGACGAGCCTGACTACGAAGCGATCCCGAAAAAGGCGAAACAGTACGGCGCGGAACTGGCACGTTTGATCGACTGCCGAGAGCAATTGGTTGCCGAAGGCATCGCTGCGCTGCAAAGCGGTGCCTTCCACATCTCCACCGCCGGCGTCACTTACTTCAATACCACGCCGCTGGGACGCGCCGTTACCGGCACCATGCTGGTGGCCGCGATGCAGGAAGACCACGTTGACATCTGGGGCGACGGCTCCACTTTCAAGGGCAACGATATCGAGCGCTTCTACCGCTATGGCCTCTTGGTGAATCCGGCGCTGAAGATCTACAAACCCTGGCTTGATCAGACCTTCATCAACGAACTCGGCGGCCGCAAGGAAATGTCGGAATTCCTGATCAAGTCCGGTTTCGATTACAAGATGTCGGTGGAAAAAGCGTATTCGACCGACTCCAACATGCTTGGTGCGACGCATGAGGCGAAAGACCTCGAGCATTTGAACAGCGGCATGAAGATCGTCGAACCCATCATGGGCGTCGCCTTCTGGCGCGACGAGGTCGAGGTAAAGAAGGAAGAAGTCAGCGTGCGCTTCGAGGAAGGCCGTCCGGTTGCCTTGAACGGCGTGACGTTCTCCAGCGCGGTCGATCTGATAATGGAAGCCAATCGCATCGGTGGCCGCCATGGCCTTGGCATGAGCGACCAGATCGAAAACCGCATCATCGAGGCCAAGAGCCGCGGCATCTATGAAGCCCCAGGACTGGCCTTGCTGTTCATTGCCTACGAGCGTCTGGTTACTGGCATTCACAACGAAGATACCATCGAGCAGTACCGCGAAAACGGCCGTAAGCTGGGCCGACTGCTCTATCAGGGCCGCTGGTTCGATCCGCAGGCCATCATGCTGCGCGAGGCGGCACAGCGCTGGATCGCCAAGGCTGTCACCGGCGAAGTCACGCTGGAACTGCGCCGCGGCAACGACTATTCGATCCTGAACACCGAATCGCCCAACCTGACTTACCAGCCAGAACGCTTGACGATGGAAAAAGGCGAAGGCGCCTTCACGCCGCAGGACCGTATCGGCCAGCTCACGATGCGCAACCTCGACATCACCGACACGCGCGACAAGCTCGGCATCTACAGCAAAGCAGGACTGCTCTCAGCCGGTTCATCGGTGGCGCTGCCGCGCCTGAACAAGAACGGCGACAAGTAAGTAAAACTCCACTCAACACCAGAAAGACATCATGACTACCCAATTCGACAACGTCAGCGTCGTGACCAAGGCCAACGTCTATTTCGACGGCAAATGCGTCTCGCATACCGTGTTGTTCGCCGACGGCACCAAGAAAACCGTGGGCGTGATCCTGCCGTCTACACTCACCTTCAATACCGGGGCCCCCGAAGTCATGGAAATCGTCGGCGGCACCTGCAAGGTCAAGCTGCAAGGGGAAGATTCCTGGAAAACGTATGCTGAAGGCCAGCGCTTCGATGTGCCGGGAAATTCGGCGTTCGATATCGAAGCCGTCGATGCCGTTCACTATGTCTGCCATTTTGGGTAACGGCGGGGTTTCGCAAAGCGTTGCTTTGCGCGACCGTAACCGGTCAGGCACAGGCCGGACCAAGGCCTTTACATAGAAGGCTTTCACGCTGCCATCAGCTTCAGCTCCACTTCTTCAGGTGAAAGCGACCGGCTATAGACGAACCCCTGTATCTGGTCGCAATGCAGCTTCTTCAGCAGATCGTACTGCTCCTGCGTCTCCACCCCTTCCGCCACTACCTTCAGTTTCAAGGAATGCGCCAGTGAAATGATGGTCGATACGATTGCCATGTGGCCTTCGCTCGACGCCATGTCTTCAATGAAGGACTTGTCGATTTTCAGCGTATCGATCGGCAGTTGGGCGATGTAACTGAGCGACGAATAGCCGGTGCCGAAATCATCGATCGCCATCGTAATTCCACACTCCCGCAGCGCGCCCAGCTTGGCGCGCGCGGCATCCTGATCCTCACCCTCCATGAACAGGCTCTCGGTAATCTCCAGCTCGAATTCGCCGGCGCGGATATCTTCTATCGTTCTCAGAACATGGTTGACGAAATCCTTTTGCCGTATTTGAAGCTGTGAAACGTTTACCGCGATGCGCGGAGTGGCCAATCCCTTCGCCATCCATTCACGGTACTGTCGGTGGGCGCGCTTGATCACCCAATTCCCGACTTCCACGATCAGCCCGGTATCCTCGAGCACATGGATGAATTTCTCCGGCGGTACCAGGTTGCCGTTTGGCTCCTGCCAGCGTATCAGTGCTTCCAGGCCGACGATAAGGCCCGAATCGACGTCCACCTTCGGCTGGTAATGCAGGACGAACTGCTCCTCTTCCAATGCGCGCCGCAGACGATTCTCTATCGACAGACGCTCCGCAGCGCGCGCATTCATCGCGGCCGTATAGAACAGGTAACTGCTCTTTGACACCTTTGCGTTTTTCAATGCCGCTTCGGCATTGCGAAGCAATGAATCCACATCCCTTCCATCGGTGGGGTACAGCACGATGCCCGCAGTCGCGGTGACCCGCACGTCTTCCCCGATGCCGGGAAAGTGCTCGGCCAGGGCGGGATTGACACTCCGCTCGAGAAGAGCAACCACATCGCCCTCGCTGCGGACTTCCTTCATGACGAAAGCGAAATAATCCGCATGGATGCGGGCCAGGTATGCCGGATCTGGCAAACAATCGCGCAAGCGTTTCGCCACTTCCCGAAGCACGCCGTCGGCTGCCGCGCGCCCGAAGGTCTCATTGATGATTCGAAACCGGTCCAGCCCGAGAAGCACGACGGCGATTTTTTCCCGGTAGCTGTCCGCCCCTTCCCGTGCGACCAGTTGCCCCAGCCTGTCCTGAAACAGCGTACGGTTCGGCAAACCCGTTACCGGATCGAAGTAGGCAAGGTAATTGAGACGATCTTCCTTGCCGAAGTGGTCGAGCGCGAAAGAAATGTCCGCCGCCACTGTGGCGAGCAGGCGCAACTCCTCTTCGTTGAACATGTCGGACTCACGTGCATACAGAATCAGCGCCCCGGCCGCCTGTCCTTCGACAATCAGGGGCATGACGCACAGAGAGCCATAGCCGCGCGCCAGCAATCGCTCCCGCCAGGGGGCCAACCGGGGATCAGCGTAAATGTCGTTGACCACCATGGGAGATTTGAGAATCATGGAAAGTGCTCCCGGCCCTCTCCCCTTTGGCTGCGAAGAATCGGTGCTGATCCGGAGTTCATCCAGAAATTCGCGCTCCACGCCGGCCCATGCTTCGGGCAGAAGCAGGCCTCTCTCATGGTCGAGAATGCCGATCCACGCCGCAGCGAACAGTCCATCATCCATGGCGATGCGGCACACCTCCTCCAGGAACCGGCTGCGATCGCGCATTCTGACGATCGCGGTATTGATTCCGCTGAGGACGGTGTGAATACGGCTGAGCCGGGTGATACGCTCCTCGTGATATTTGCGCACCGATATGTCGCGCACCACACCGGAAATCCACAACCCCTCGTTCGTCTGCAAGGGGCTCAGGCTGATCTCCGCCGGGAATTCGTTCCCGTCCTTGCGCCTCGCGGTAGTCTCGAAAGTCACTTGAGGCGATGCGGCTGCTTCCGCGCCCTTCCTGAAATTCTCCGACAGCCTCCGGTGCCAGTCCTCAAAACAACCGGGAATGACCATGCCACTTTCGGCACCGATGGCATCACTGCGGGAATAGCCGAACAAGATCTCGGCGGCAGCATTGAAGATTTGAATTCGGCCGCTGCGGTCGAGCACCACAACGGCATGGGGCGCATATTCGATCAGGTCGCGGAAACGTGCTTCGGCCTGCTGGTGCGCGTCCCGCATCCTCGTCTCGTCGAGCGCTCGCCTCACCGCCGGCCCGAGCCTGTTCATATTGGTCTTGAGGACATAATCGACCGCCCCGCTTTTAAGAGCTTCTATCGCGGTTTCCTCGCCAATCGTGCCGGAAAGAAAAATGAAAGGTATGTCCGGCTTTTCAGCCTTGGCTATACGCAATGCGGAAAGCCCGTTGAATCCCGGCAGCGAGTAGTCCGACAAAATCACGTCGGGACTCTCATTGCGCAGTACAGCCAGCAAGGCCTCCTCCGTGTCCACGCGCTTCGCATCGACGGCAAGACCCTCGCGCTTCAGTTGCCGAATCGCGAGTTCCGCATCCGTAGCCACATCTTCGACAATGAGTATCCTGATCGCATTATCCATATAGGTCGGTCGAACTGCGGCGCTAATCCTGCGGCACCTTGTTCACCAGCATCCAGTAAAGCCCGATATCGCTGACTACGCGGTCGAACTCGTCGATATCCATGGGCTTGACGATATAGCTGTTGCACCCTAAGGCATAGCTGTCGACGATGTCGCGATCCTCGGCAGAAGAGGTCAGCATCACGACCGGCACCGTCTTCAATTCTTCGTGCTGCATCATGTCTTTCAACACATCAAGCCCGTCCAGCTTGGGCATTTTCAGGTCGAGCAGGACAAGCTTCGGATGCCGATTGTCGCGATTAATGAATTCGCCCCGGCAATAGAGAAAATCCAGGGCTTCGCTGCCGTCCTTTACCCAATGCAATCTGTTTGCCAGCCCGCGGCGGCGAAGCGCCCGGATCGTCATTTCCGCATCGGTGGGGGTATCTTCCACCAACAGGATTTCAATGTGAGTAAAGTCAGATGTCACTTTCTTCCTCGTGCACAGGAAGGGAAAAATGAAAGGTCGCTCCTTCACCAAGCTTGCCTTCGGCCCAAACCTTGCCGCCGTGGCGCACGACGATGCGCTGCACAATGGCAAGGCCGACTCCGGTTCCTTCGAACTGGTCCGCCGCATGAAGACGCTGAAATACGCCGAAGAGCTTGTCGTAGTACTGCATGTCGAAGCCGACGCCATTGTCTGCCACGTGATAGACCACTTCGGCGTCGGAAGGTGAGGCGGAAATGCGTATGTGAGGCGACGCCTGCGTCGAGCTGTACTTGAGAGCGTTCGAAACCAGATTCGTCCATACCTGTTGCAAGAGAGAACGATCACCCCAGGCTGGAGGTAATGGCTCGATCTCCACATAAGCCGAGGCATGCTCCTTGCGGCTCCGCAGTTCATTGACCACGTACGCTGCCAGATCGTTCATGTCCACAGGCGCAGCGCTGATCTTTTTCCGCCCCAGGCGCGAGAAATTCAGGAGATCATCGATCAGGTCGTTCATCTTCTTGCTGTTCTCGCGAACCACCGTCAGCAGGCGCTTTCCCTCGTTATCGAGAACATGCCCATAATCTTCTTCAATCATTCGGACATAGCCGGATACCGCTCGCAAGGGAATACGCAGATCATGGGAAATCGAATAGCTGAAACTGTCGAGCTCGCGGTTGGTCACTTCCAACTGGTTTGCATGGCGCGTCAGCACATCGTTGGCGCGCCGAAGGTTTTGCTCTGCTTCGCGGCGCTGATGGCGTTCCCGCACCAGCAGCAATAGCGCGGTGGCTAGAACCATGCACGCCCCTATCGTGCCGAAGAGAATCAGACGCTTTGTGTGCTGGGCGTTTTCGTCTACCGCAGCGGTTCTTGCGGCGAGCAGTTCCTTTTCCCGCTGCTCCAGCGCATCCACCTGAAGGCGCACCGCATCAAACAATGCAACCGCTTCACCTGAAGTTGCAAAGCCGATGGCAGTCATTGGATCTGAGGTTTCCACGCGTATCTGGACGGTGCGTTGAAGAACGTCGCAATACGCTGCGACGAGCTGGTGGAGCCTGGCTACCGAAGACAGCTGAACGTCACTGTTGGTCACGAGGCTGTTTAATCTGCGCTGCTCCGCCGCCAGATCCCTCTTGTTCTGCTCGAAAGGAACCAGGTCCTGTTTGATTCCCGACAAGGCAAAAAATCTTGCGCTGGTCTGCGCATCCTTCAGAAGCGAAAAAGTCTTTTCCAGGCTCATGAGCACTGCATACGTGTGCTCCACCCAGAGCGCGCTTTTTTGAAGGGAATTGATGCTCTGGAGTGCGCCTGCCGCGATTAGCATGAAAGTCAGGATACCTGCGGCGATGCCTACCAGCGGCGCTCGAGACTTCAATGGCCGCATGCGGTTACGCATTCTCGCCGACGCGTGGTGAAGGCCTGAAGGCAGCAGTGTTTGCATGTAAGTCCCACTAAGCAGCAGGCGATTCGCGGGCCGGATGCCCGTCATCGCATTCAACTCACCTATCGTTGAACCCTATGATGCCTGACAACCATGGTGCTGCCTGGGACGAAGAGGATGATGAGCAGGCTCAAGCCGTAGCAAGCCGTTCCTGTTGAAAACGCAGCAATTTACTATGGAACAACGCTATACGAACACAGGTTCCGGCTCGAGCTGCACACCGAAATGCCTGAACACGTCCTGCTGGATTTCGTGCGCAAGCTCTGCGATCTCACTCCCGGTGGCATTTCCGTGGTTGACCAGCACCAGCGCCTGTTTTTCATAGACGCCGGCATCGCCTTTTCTGCGCCCTTTCCACCCGCACTGATCAATCAGCCATCCCGCGGCGAGCTTCCTGCTGCCGTCGCCATACGGATAGCTGACCAGCCCCGGATGCGCTGCAAGCAGGGTTCGATAGGTTTCCTCCGACACGACGGGATTCTTGAAGAAGCTCCCGGCATTGCCGATAACCGTGGGGTCGGGCAGCTTGCGCTTCCTGATGTCGATTACCGCCTGCGCAATCTGCGTTGCGGTCGGCATTTTCCATTCACGCGCCGCCAGCTCGCGCGCAACGTCGGCATAGTCGAGTCTTGGCGTCCATTTCCTTGGGAGGGCGAAGGTCACACCGAGAACGGCAACGAGGCCTTTTAATTCATTCTTGAAAATACTGTCGCGATAGGCAAAACCGCAGCTCTTGCCGTCGAGGTTTTCCATTCGTCCCGATGAAAGATGGATGATCTGTACCGAATCGATGAATTCACCGACTTCCACTCCATAGGCACCGATATTCTGTATCGGTGAAGCACCGACGCTTCCCGGAATCAGCGAAAGATTTTCCAGACCCGGCATCCCTTGATGTAACGTCCATTGCACGAAGTCGTGCCAATTTTCTCCGGCACTGGCTTGCACCATGAATGTTTCCGCCGTTTGCCTGATGAGTTTGATACTGCGATTTCTCATGTGCAAGACTAAGCCATTGAAATCTTTCTGTACCAAGAGGTTGCTCCCTCCCCCCAGCACCAGAACAGAATTCCCTTCAAGAAAACCGTCTTGGATGGCATCCATCAGACATTGGCTTGAAGTAATCTCCATGTAGGCGGAAGCCTTGGCCTCTACGCCGAATGTATTGAATGGCTGCAGGGAAATATTGGGAAGAATCGCCGGGGATTTGCTCATAGCCGCCGATTATAGTCGCAGGAAACTCCGGCCTATAGCCACTGCGGTTTTTGTTCGCTAGAATGACAGCCGAGTTAGCCGATTGACAATATCATTTCATAGGACTGAACATGCCTTCGTTCGACGTGGTTTCCGAGCCCAACAAAGTGGAAGTGAAGAACGCGGTGGAGCAGACCAACAAGGAAGTGTCCGCCCGTTTCGATTTCAAGGGTACCGACGCTCGTGTCGAGCAAAAGGAACTTGAATTGACAGCCTATGCGGATTCGGATTTCCAGCTCAGCCAGTTGCGCGACGTGATGAATGCAAAGATGGTCAAGCGCAATGTAGACGTCCGTTTCCTCGACCTCGGGAAAGTCGAAAAGATCGGTGGCGACAAGGTCAAGCAGGTAATCAAGGTCAAGAGCGGCATTGAGACAGAAAGCGCCAAGAAGATCGTCAAGGTCATCAAGGACAGCAAGATGAAGGTGCAGGCCAGCATACAAGGCGAAGCGGTGCGCATAACCGGCGCCAAGCGCGATGACCTGCAAGCGGCGATTGCCCTGCTGCGCAAGGAAGTGACGGACATGCCGCTGGAATTTAACAACTTCCGCGATTGACAGGGCGAACCAGATAATCGCCTGCCAAAGCCGACAGAGCCAGCAAGCGGAAAAACGATCAGGCAGCGCGGAGCTGCTGTATCAAGAGGAGACCATCATGAGCCGCTACGGATTCGAACGTGCAAGCAACGCGGCG
Organism: Paucimonas sp.; assembly: GCA_029266815.1. Taxonomy (GTDB): domain Bacteria; phylum Pseudomonadota; class Gammaproteobacteria; order Burkholderiales; family Burkholderiaceae_D; genus JAQSWC01. Next base: position 539 of record JAQSWC010000003.1, on the reverse strand, counting down.
CCGCTGTCGCAGGCTGCTTCGGTGGTTGCCACTCTGCCTCAAGTACGCCCCTTCCAGACTGTACTCGAGGCTCGTTATCCGCATATACTCGATGCAATCCAGGCTATGTGGGGATACAAGGAATTGAATACGTATTTCCGCCGGCTGACCCTGGACGACCGCGGCGGACGCGCAGGATTTCCTCCGGAGGCATGGGAGGAAATTCATGCACTTCAGCTTCTGCATCAGATGATTGTTCCCGAACTGTCTTTCGCTTGAAACGTTATCTTCTTTTCCCGCTGATCGCCACGGCACCTCTCTATGCGGCGGATATTTCAGTGGTCGGCGTCTTTCCGGGAAAAGCGGTGCTGGTCATTGATGATGGCCCGCCCAAGACTTATGCAGCGGGACAGAAAATCACCTCGGACATTACGCTGATCTCAGTGGATGGCAACTCGGCTGTCATTATGGAGAACGGCAAGCGTCAGACCATTCCGCTGGGAGACAACAGCCGTCGCACCTCGAATTCCGATGCCGCCAGCGTTATATTGAGCTCGGAC
>JAQSWC010000175.1 GCA_029266815.1 Paucimonas sp. | reverse complement strand
GGCGAGCATGGTCAGTGATAGGCCTGCGATCAGGCCATGAAGAATGGTCCGTTTCAACTTCGTCTCCTAAGTCGTATGAATTGTTTGAAATCTGCAGTGCAGTTTTCATTTTTGCCGAGGTCTTGAACGCCTCTGAGTAAATAAACCGTGCTGCAGCTACGCCGATTTAGCGTACGCGTAGTGTAGTAGGAGACAAGAACGTAAGCAATCAAAAATCCAAAGTAAGTGCCATGCAAGAAAAAAATCGAGATGAAAGCAGCCCAATCTATAAAAACTGTTAAATCGCCTGTGTCGCCTTTTTCTCTGCCAAGCCTAGTTATTGATGCACATCAAATCCGATATTTTTATCGCGTGCCAAGAGGCTTACTGATGTGAGCCGTTGAACACGAACGCGAATCGGCAGCTACGGGAAACCGGCCGTATTTATTCCGGGCGCTGCTCCTCAGGCATGGCAAATGTGGCTAATAGACGTGCTCTGCTCTCCGGTGTTTCAAGGCTGATTCGTCCCAACGCCCCGCTACGGAAATCGGTCAAAAAAGCATGGGCTGCTTTCTCGAAATCCGGTTCGGCTCCCTTCAGGCGAAATCCGCGTTTCTTCGCAACCCCCTCCACCACATCGACGCCGTCGCTTTCCTGAGGATCAATGCCGTATCGTGAATGAATGAATTGCGGGTAACGCTCCAGTAAACGATCGGCCAGAAAGACGGCAACTTCTTCCTCGATGACGGCGTTGGTGCCGATCGCATGACAGGCTGCCAGCATCAACCCGTCACTCGGGAATTCAATTTTCGGCCACATCATACCGGGCGTATCGACGAGCACCATATTGTTTCCAAGATACAGACGCTGTTGCGTCTTGGTGACCGCCGGTTCGTCACCTACTGCCGCTACTCTTTTCTTCAGCAAGGCATTCATGAGCGTCGACTTACCCACGTTCGGAATGCCCATGATCATGACTCGGAGCGGCTTCAATGCTGTGCCGCGATGGGGAGCAAGCTTCATGCACAAGGCGGAAATTTTGGCGACATCGGACGGCTTCTTGCAACTGAGGGCAACCGCGTGGATGTCTTTTTGGGCATTGAAGACATTGATCCACTCCTGGGTAGCCGCAGGATCGGCCAAATCGCTTTTGTTCAATATTTTCAGGCAGGGCCGCTGCCGGAACCGGCGCAGCTGATCGATCATGGGATTGCAACTGGCCTGAGGAATCCTGGCATCGAGCACTTCGATCACCAGATCGGTCTTTTCCATGGATTCTTCCGCCTTCTTGCGGGCGGCATTCATGTGACCGGGGAACCACTGGATAGACATGGCGCAGCGAAGTGATGAAAACGCGTATTGTACAGAGGCTGCCAGAACCCACTACCTCAATTGGCAGCGCCTGGCATCCGTGGGATGGGTTTTAATCGATCCCTGCCAATGCCTTCACGTGGGCGACCACGCTTCGGGCCAGCGCAGACAAGTTATAGCCGCCTTCCAGGCAGCTCACGATCCTTCCTTTCGCATGCTGCTCGGCGACTTTCATGATCTGCCGCGTGATCCACGCATAGTCGTCTTCCACCAGGCCCATTTTCCCCAGATCATCCTCCCTGTGCGCATCAAAGCCCGCAGAGATGAAAATCATCTCGGGCCGATGCGCATACAAGGCTGGCAGCCATTTTTCTTCCACTACGCAGCGTACGGTGTCGCCCTTTGTTCCCGCCGGCAACGGCACATTGACCATATTTGCCCGCAACTCGCTATCCTGTGGAACGCCGGTGTATGGATAAAAAGGATGCTGAAAAAAACTGGCCATGAGGACGCGCTCGTCGTTCTGAAACGCTTCCTCCGTGCCATTGCCGTGATGCACGTCGAAATCAATAATGGCTATACGCTGCAAGCCATGAACTTCGAGCGCATGCTTTGCAGCGATGGCAACATTGTTGAAAATGCAGAACCCCATCGGCTCCGACGGCCGCGCATGATGTCCCGGAGGACGGATGGCACAGAATGCGTTTCCTATTCCACCCGTCAGCACGGCGTCCGTAGCTGCTACCGCAGCGCCGGCCGCATGCAGGGCCGCGCTCCAGGTATAGGCATTCAACGAAGTATCGCCGTCAAGTGCAAAGTAGCCCGTTTCGGGAAGATTATCGCGTACACGATCTATGCAGGTTTGCGAATGCACCCGCCGCACGTCGTCCATTGCAACCTCAGGGGCCTCGCGTATCTCGATGAATCCATCGATGCGGCTGAGGATGAGCTGGTCGTCTATTGCCTGAAGACGCGCCGGCGATTCAGGATGCCAGGCACCCATTTCATGGCGCTTGCAGTCGGGATGGGTATAAATTGCGGTGGACATGTATCCTGCTCATTCGCTTGAAACGAAGGACGGCATTCTCGAATAGAATCGGATGCATGATAAACCCCGGCACGGCAATATGCATGGCCGCCCCGCTTTCCCTTCACTCGTATACTTCATGATCGACAAACTGCACGCGGTAGCCCGTCAGGTTGGGCAGGTAGTAGTAGGCAAGGACACGCAGATCCGGCAGTCGGTGGTGTGCCTGCTGGCGGGGGGGCATCTCCTCATCGAGGACGTGCCCGGAGTCGGCAAAACGACGCTGGCGCACGCCTTGGCCATCTCATTGGGACTGAAATTCAGCCGTATCCAGTTCACCAGCGACATGCTGCCTGCCGATGTGGTGGGCGTCTCCATATTCGAACGCGACAAATCCGCCTTTGTGTTCCACCCCGGGCCGGTTTTCAGCCAGGTGCTGCTGGCAGACGAGATCAACCGAGCCACTCCGAAAACGCAGTCCGCCCTTCTCGAAGCAATGGAGGAAAGACAAGTGTCCGCAGACGGCATCACACGCGACCTTCCGGAGCCTTTTTTTGTCATCGCTACGCAGAATCCTTCGCACCAGATTGGCACCTTTCCCTTGCCCGAATCACAACTCGACCGATTCCTGATGTGCCTTTCACTCGGCTACCCGGACGCCGCGTCGGAGCGCGAACTGCTAATGGGAGAAGATCGCCGCACGCTCATGAAATCGATGCCGACCGTGATGCAGCCGCATGAGCTGATCGAGGCGCGTCATGCACTCAAACAGATTCACGCTTCTTCTGCATTGATCGATTATGTCCAGGCTGTGGCGCAGGCCTCGCGCGCAAACGGCATGTTCGCGGAGGGGTTGAGCCCGCGCGCATCGCTGGCCCTGCTGCAGGCAGCACGCGCGTGGGCCGCGATGGAAGGCCGGAATCACGTGCTGCCTGAGGATGTGCAGGCGGTATTGGTTCCGGTGGCCGCGCACCGGCTGCGTCCCTTGAAGTCTGCGTCTGGAACAGCAGCGGGCAGCCGCGACCTCGTGATGCAATTGATGAAGTCCGTCGCTGTATAGACGCGCGCACCCCATGAGTCCGCTTACCCGGCTGCGTACCTGGCTTCGCAGCGGCATCGACAAGTGGCTGTTCCAGCTTCGCGACGCGGAGCGCGGCGCGATCCGCTTGGGCCATCGGCGCGTCTTCATCGTGCCGTCGGGCCCCGGCCTTGGTTTCGGATTAATGGTGATTGTGCTTTTCATCGGTTCTGTCAATTACAGCCTCAATCTCGGTTTTCTGCTGACCTACATGATCGCCGGGCTGATCTTCGTGGATATGCACTTCACTTTCCGCAACATGGTGCAGCTTTGCCTTTCGTCCGGACGCGCGCAACCTGTGTTTGCCGGCGAAAAAGCACGTTTCGAACTACATGTCTCCAATCCGACCAAGCATGACCGCTTCGCGATTGCCTTACGTTTCAATCACGAGGACGACTCCGTATCGCAGATGGCGGACATTGGGGCCTATTCGACCGTCAGCACGCTTCTCTCTACGCCCGCCCTTAAGCGCGGCTTGCTGGCTGCACCGAGAATCAGGCTGCAGACGAAATTTCCTCTTGGGCTGTTCCGGGCATGGAGCTATTGGCGACCTGAGGTTAGCGTGCTGGTCTATCCCCGGCCCGAAGACAATGCGCCGCCCCTGCCCTTGGCAGCAGATGAAGAATCGGAGGGAAGCGGTGCCGCTGGCCGGGAAGATTTTGCCGGCATCCGTAATTATCAGGCTGGCGATTCGTTAAAGCGCCTCGCGTGGCGACAAATCGCCCGCCTTGATCCGGAAACATCCGACTCTCTGCTCACTAAACATTTCGACGGCGGCGGCGCAAGCGAACTTACCATCGACTTCCGGCAGTTGCCGCCCTCGCTCGACGTCGAATCCAAACTGTCGCGCATGACGCGCTGGGTGCTGGAGGCCGAAGCGCATGGCCTGACCTACTCTTTCCATCTCGACAAGGCGCACATGTCCGCTGCCAACGGGCCTGCGCACCTGGAAGCCTGTCTTCAAGCCCTGGCGCTCTACGAGGCAGCTCCATGACGTTGCTCTCTTCGCTGCGCATGCGCCCCATGTCGCGGGACAAGGCAAACACCCTGCTCCTTATCGCTGCCTGCAGCGTAGCCCTGTTGCCCCATGTCGTGCGTGTGCCGGCGTGGGTAGCGGCGACCTGCGTCCTGCTGATGTGCTGGCGCGCCTGGATCACCCTGCGCGGCAACCGGCTTCCGCCACGCTGGCTGCTGCTTCCGGCAGCAGCGGTGCTGATGGCCGCCTCCTACATGCACTTCGGCACCTGGTTCGGACGCGACGCCGGCGTTGCCATGCTTCTGATCCTGATGGCACTCAAGCTGCTAGAAATGCACGCGCGCAGCGATTTCTGGGTCTCTATCTTCCTTTCCTATTTTTTGATCCTGGCGCAGTACTTTTTTTCCCAGACAATCGCGACTGCGACAATGACGGCGTTCGCCGTCGTGCTGCTGCTGACCACCCAACTGTCCTTCCAGTACACGGGTATCGTCCCACCGTTCCGCAAGCGCTTGCGTGCGGCAGCCGTATGCTGCCTTTTGGCCTTGCCCATTGCGGCCGTTCTGTTCGTCCTCTTTCCTCGCTTGCAGGGGCCTTTGTGGGGGCTTCCAAAGGATGCTCACTCGGGACGCACCGGATTGTCCGACACTATGACGCCGGGGAATATCTCGCGGCTGG
>JAQSWC010000174.1 GCA_029266815.1 Paucimonas sp. | reverse complement strand
CCTTGTAGCCGTTGCTGCATTGATCGCAGCCTACCGGACGGTAAAGAGTGAGGCTGCCCTTGTCGTCGCCGTATGACTTCGTCCAGTTGGTAAGTACCGCTTTCTTCGCTGCTGCGGCATCTTTCTTGAACGGTTCTGTGTTCATCAGTTCGCTGCAGTATTCGTTGAGCAGTTCCTGCACTTCCTGTTCGGAAGGCTGATAGGCCTGCTTGCAGTTGGAGCACAGCCGCTTTGCCAGGCGCTGCGCAAGAATTCCCAATAATGCGTCTGCAAAGTTGAACGGATCCATGCCCATGTCCAGCAGGCGGACGATGGACTCTGGAGCGCTGTTGGTGTGCAGAGTGGCAAATACCAGATGGCCGGTCAGTGATGCTTCCAGGCCGATGGATACGGTTTCCTTGTCGCGCATCTCGCCGACCATGATCACGTCCGGGTCGGCACGCAGGAATGCGCGCATCACTGTCGCAAAATCCAGACCGGCCTTACGGTTGACCTGAACCTGGCGCAAGCCTTTCTGCGTGATTTCAACGGGGTCTTCCGCTGTCCAGATTTTGGTGTCCGGGGTGTTCAGATAGTGGAGCACCGAATGCAGCGTCGTGGTTTTCCCGGAGCCTGTCGGTCCGCAAACAAAAAACAGGCCGTAGGGTTTGCTGACCGTGTCCTTCAAACGCGAAAGATTGTGTGGCAACACGCCCAGCTTCTCAAGCGGAATGGGTTCGCCGGCAGCCAGAATACGCATCACCACATCTTCCACGCCACCTGCGGATGGAATGGTCGCCACGCGCAATTCGATATCCAGCGGGCCGTATTTTTTGAATTTGATCTTGCCGTCCTGCGGTTTGCGCCGTTCGGAAATGTCGAGATCGCACATGATCTTCAGGCGCGCCAGCAGTGCATTGCGGTAGCTGGCGGGAATCTCGATGTAGGGTTCCAGCGAACCGTCGCGCCGGAAGCGTATAACGGTCTTTTCCTTGCCGGGGCGAGGTTCGATATGGATATCGGAGGCGCCCAGTCTGTAGGCATCCATGATGATCTTGTTGACCAGCTTGACCAGCTCGTTTTCTGCGGCAGTTGAGAGGTCCGCTTCCGAAATCTCGCTGCCTTCGCCGTCGTCATCCTCCATGCTGGAAAGCAGGTCGCCGACCGAACCGGTGTCCACGGCTGCGCCAAAGAAATCATCAATCGTTTGCTCAAATTCCCGCCTCGTCGTCACGCGATATTGAATTGGTGACTTGGGGAAAATGGTGTTGATAATGCGCGCGCTCTTGACCTGCTCCGGATCGACCGCAAGAACCAGTACGCCGTCCTTGCCTTCCTCGACCGGCAGCCACAGGCTTTGTTCGACGAACTGCCGCTTCAGGTTTTTCAGCAGGTCGATCGGCTTGATGCGTTCCGCCTTGTAGGGCTCGTAAGGTACACCGAAGTGGCGAACCAGGGCGCGACCTATCATCGCCGGCTTGACCTTGTAGTGGTCGATCAGCACATCTTCGATGTCGGTGCCGCTTTCCCGAGCCTGCTTGGTCGCGTCGTCAAATTCCTGCGGCGATATCACGCCTTCCGATACCAGAGCTTCGTACTTCGAGCGGACGAAACTACCACGCCCTTTTCTTTGCAGAAAAGCGATTGCCAGGGTAGCGCACAGCTCGCGCAGGCTTTCCTCTTCGACAGCGCTGAAAGGAACGCCGGCTAGATTGTTGATCAACTGGACGACACCCAGCAGTTCCCCGGAGATGCTGTCGGCAATAGGGGCCACCAGCATCTGCTTAGTGCGGTAACCGGTGCGACGGTCCACTTCCTGCAGGAAGTGCAGTTCCGGCGAATGCGCCTTCAGTTCCGCGTCGTCGTATACGTCGCGCAGGTTGACAACCTTGCGCGTCAGCGCCGCATAACCGGCCACGCTCTGCTCGGAAATCGGTAGCTTCAGCTCCTTTGCAGAATTCAGGCCAGTCTTTATCTTTGAAACAATGGTGTTCTTTTCCTCGCCCAGCGCATAGATCGTCAACCGGTCGCAATTGAAGAGATGGCAGATGTCCTGTGACAGGTCCAGCATGATCTCGTCAACATTGCTGGTCGCATGAATCCGGTTCGTCAGCGCCTGCAGCTTTTTGAAGAAAATCAGCCGATGATTGATCTCGGCATCGCTGCCGCCCTGGGTTTGAAGTCCTACTACAGCGTTCATTATCTGGATCCTGTCTTTGCTTCTGCAGACGTGCGGGCAAGGTGGTGCCGTTCATTCTATCCAAGCGGGCAAGACGAATCCAGACTGGTCCTGCTCTGGCTTCGTGCCCTTGCGTCCGGAATAATTGCATGGTTTTTCCGCGAAGTGTGCCGTTTTTTTCACTCGTACACTGTTTAAGTCCGGCTCAAGGCGGCCATTGCCGCGCAAGGCTGTGCTTTTACGCCACAAATGCCCGGTTCGCCCTCGGAAAGTCGGTTTTTCAGTCTAAAATCTGCAGAAACCTACGCGGAGACCGAAACAGGATGTTCTTCCTCCATTTCAGCAAACAGAAAAAGCCAGGCGCTCACATCAGAAACCAGCAGGCACTTGTGCATCATGACGATTCGACCGGCCGCCGGGAGAAAAAATGAAATTGCATGTGCTCGGCTGTGCGGGAGGCATCGGCGGAAGGGAGCGGTTTACCACCTGCCTGCGTGTGGATTCCGACATTCTGCTTGATGCAGGTACCGGCGCGATGAACCTGCCGGTCGACGAGCTTTCTGCCATCGACCATGTCTTTTTGACGCATGCGCATTTGGACCACGTCGCCGGGCTTGCCTTGCTGGTGGATGCAGTGCGCGGCCGCAAAGGATATCCCCTGGTGGTGCATGCGACGGAGCCTGTCGTCAGGCTTTTGAAAGAGAGCCTCTTCAATTGGCGCCTCTGGCCGGATTTCAGTGAAATCCCCAGCGCTGAAAATCCCGTGATGACATGGCAAGTAATGGCTCATGGTGAAACGGTAGACGTCAACGGGCGTAGCATCACCTGCCTGCCTGTCACGCATACCGAAGGTTCGTCCGCCTATCTTCTTCGCCACAACATAGAAGGTTTCTTGTTTACCGGCGACATGTGCTCCACGCCGGAGCTCTGGCGCACGGTGTCTGCATCGCCGGGAATCAGCAAAGTCATTGTCGATTGTTCCTTCCCCAATGCCGAAGCGAGTCTGGCGGACTTGTCCCGGCATTTCTGCCCGGCGTCACTGCTGCGGGACGTGGTGTCTCTCCCTCTATCTACCGAGTTACTGATCTACCATTTGAAGCCCGGCCAGGAAGAGGCGATCATGCAGGAGTTGCGGAATGCGTCCCAGGGCCGCAGCGTACGCGCACTTGCGTGCGACGAAGTGTTTGAATTCTAAGTGCCCGTAACCGACATGTCCGTCACCTCGCAGGAAGAACTGACGCAACGGCTCGATCAACTGACCGATCTGAGCGTAGCGCTCGGCCAGACCCGCGACGTGCCGGCGCTGCTCGAGCGTATCCTGAAGGCTGCAAAGCAGATGACCCATGCTGACGGCGGTACGCTTTACCGCGTCAATGCGGACCGCAGCGGCCTCAGTTTCTATATCTCTCTGAATGAATCCCTCGGCATGCATCTGGGGGGCACGAGCGGCAACCCGGCCGATTTTCCCGATATTCCGCTGATTCGTGACGGCCTACCCAATCTGAGCGCGGTTGCAGCCTATGCGGCGAATACCGGCCAATCCGTCAACATTGACGACGTCTACCAGGTTGACCAGTTCAACTTCTCGGGCATGAGCCTGTTTGACCAGCAGCATGGCTACCATACGCAGTCCCTGCTCAGCGTACCGATGCGCAATCATGAGGGGGAGTTGATCGGTGTCCTGCAATTGATCAACTCAACCGATCCCGCAACCGGCAAGTTGGTGGCGTTCAGTGAAACGGACCAGCGCTTCATCGAAGCCCTGGCCTCACAGGCGGCAGTGGCGCTGACGATGCAGGAGTTGATTACCCGTCTTGAAGATCTGTTTGAATCTTTCGTCAAGCTGATCAACCTCGGCATTGATGAAAAATCGCCGCACACCGGACGCCATTGCGAGCATGTTCCCGAACTGACGATGATGCTCGCGGAAGCCGTGCACCGCACTGGTCAGGGCCCAATGGCGGACTTCCGCATGACCGAGCGCGACCGCCGGGAGCTGTGGCTGGCGGGGCTGCTTCATGATTGCGGCAAGATCGTCACGCCGGTTCACGTGGTGGAAAAGTCCACCAAGCTGGAGACGATTTACGACCGCATCCACGAGGTGGATGTACGCTTCGAAGTCCTCAAGCGTGATGCGGAAATACGCGCGCTGAAATCAAAACTGGCACTCGGCAGCGACGTCGCAAAAGAACGCGAGATCGATGCCGCCCTGAACGCGGAGCTTGCAGCGCTGGACGATGCGCGCAATTTCCTTCGTCATGCCAACATCGGCGGCGAAGCAATGCGTCCGGAAGACCAGGAACGGGTTGCCTCAATCGCTCGCGATTTCCGCTGGAACGCACCGGACGGCAAGGAAAGAGACTTGTTGAGCGAGGAAGAGGTAATGAACCTCTCCATACGCGCCGGCACCCTGAATGCCGAAGAGCGCCAGATCATCAACAATCACATCGTGATGACGGTAAAGATGCTGGAATCGCTTCCGTGGCCCAAGCATCTGCAGAATGTGCCCGAGTACGCCGGCGGCCACCACGAAACCATGGACGGCAGGGGCTATCCGAAGGGGCTTCGTGGCGAACAGATGTCGGTGCAGGCACGCATGATGGCTATCGCCGATATCTTTGAAGCGCTGACGGCGAAAGACAGGCCGTACAAGAAAGGCAAGACCCTGTCGGAATCGCTGCACATTCTGGGCGGCTTCAGGCAGCGCAATCATATCGACCCCGACCTCTTCAATGTGTTCATTCGCGAAAAGGTCTATCTCGATTATGCGAGGAAATTCATGGACCCCGCACAGATCGATGATGTCGACGCGGGCAAGATCCCGGGATATGTGCCTTGATGTTTATCTTCGCGCGCAATGACTAAGCTAAAAAGGCTCCTCTCGCAGTATGGCGTTCGCTGGCTGA
>JAQSWC010000173.1 GCA_029266815.1 Paucimonas sp. | reverse complement strand
GGTAGTAATCGAGTGCCTTGCGCGCGATGGGTGCGGCCGCTTCCGCGCCGAATCCGCCGTTTTCCACGATCAGCGCCAAGGCGATTACCGGCTTGTCTGCTGGCGCGAAGGCGATGTACAGCGAGTGGTCGCGGTGGAACTCGGACATGAGGTGTGCCTCGTAGACCGAACGTCCCCGCGCATCTTTCTTGAGCGCGACAACCTGCGCAGTACCGGTCTTGCCACCGGACACATATTCAGCGCCGGTAAAGACGCGTACACCGGTGCCGCCCGGTTCGCGCGTCACGCCGACCATTGACGCCTTGATCGCATCGATGTGTTCCTGCTTGAGATTGATGCGGTAGCTTTCCTTGGGAACCGTGAGCTTGCGCTCCTTCGTCACCGGATCTTCGATGATCTTCACCAGGTGAGGTTTCATCACCACGCCGTTGTTGGCGAGATTCGCCATCGCATGCGCCATCTGCATCGGCGTGAACGAGTTATAGCCTTGGCCGATACCGAGGGAAATGGTTTCGCCGGCATACCAGCGCTGCTGTTCAGGACGTTTGTAGTATTTGCGCTTCCATGCGGTGGAGGGAAGAATGCCGGAACGTTCACCGTCGAGGTCAATGCCGGTCTGCTGTCCAAAGCCGAACGGCTTCATGAAATCGTGCATCGCATCCACGCCGAGATCATTGGCAAGCTGGTAGTAATAGGTATCACACGACACCACCACCGAGCGGTGCAGATCGACATAGCCGTGACCGCCAGGCTTGTCGTCGTTGAAGCGGTGATTGCCGAAGAAGTAAAAGCCGGGATCGGAAATCTTGTAGGAAGGCGTGCGTTTTCCCGATTCCAGGGCTGCCAGCGCCATGAAAGGTTTGTAGGTAGATCCCGGCGGATAGGCGCCGGAGATGGGCCGGTTCACTAGCGGGCGGTATGGGGAATTGTTCAATTGATCCCAGTTCTGCGAATCGATGCCTTCGACGAAGAGGTTGGGATCGAATGTCGGCTTCGATACATAGGCCAGCACGTCGCCGGTGGCCGGCTCGATGGCGACAAACGCGCCGCGGCGGTCGCCGTAGGCTTCTTCAACAATTTTCTGCAATTCAATGTCGACCGACAGGATCAGATTGGCGCCCGGCGTGGCCGGCGTTCGCGACAACGTCCGTACCGCACGTCCGCCTGCCGATACTTCGACTTCTTCATAGCCGGTGATGCCGTGCAGGTATTTTTCATAACTCTTTTCAACGCCTTCCTTGCCGATGTACTGCGTGCCGGCATAGTTGGTTGCGTCTTCCGACTCCGCGATCCTGGCGGCTTCCCTCTGGTTGATGCGTCCGATATAGCCAATCACGTGCGATGCGGTTTCTCCCAGAGGGTACTGCCGGAATAGACGTGCCTGGATATCAACACCGGGAAAGCGGAAGCGCTGCGCAACAAACCGGGCTACTTCCGCGTCGGTCAGCCTCGTTCGGATCGGTGTGCTTTCGAAATTCTTCGATTCCTCCAGCATCTTGCGGAAGCGCTTGCGATCCTTGGGCTGGATATCGACAATCGCCGACAATTCGTTGATGACCGTGTCGAGATCCGTCTTGGGATCGATCTTGGAGGGCGTGATTTCAAGCGTGTAGGCGGAAAAGTTGCGCGCGATGACCACGCCCTTGCGGTCGAGTATCAGGCCGCGATTCGGCACGACGGGAACCACGGCGATCCGGTTGTCCTCGGCCTGCGCCGCATAGTCGCCGTACTTGAAGACTTGCAGCCACAGGAAGCGGGAGAGAAGGATGCCGAAGCAGATGAACACGAGCAGGCCCGCCGCCGACAACCGCAGGCGGAAGAAATGCAGTTCACGTTCGGTATTCTTTATCTCAGTCATCGGCGTCCAGCGACACTTTGTTTCCTTGTGCCGCAACTCGGCAATTCATTAGGACATATCTAAATCGGGCGAGTATCGTCGCGGTTGATAGCACGGCGCTGAGGAGCAAGCAGCATCATGGACACCATCGGCCACAGAACAGCCGCGACAATACTTTCCGTGAAATACAGCCAACCGGGATGCTTGCCCGACACGGTAAGCTGCACCACCAACTGCACCACCTGCGCCATCAGAAGGAGCGGAAGTATGTGCAATGCCTGCGTTCCCAGCGGGAACCACAGCACTCGGCGATGAATCATGATCGCGAAATACGACAGCAGCGTATAGGCCAGCGCATTCTGACCAAGCAGTGAAGCATCGTGCACATCCATCATCAGCCCCATGAAGAAGGCAGTGCCGATGCCGACCTTCCGCGGCTGATGGATATTCCAGAAGACCAAGGCGATCGCCAGGAAATCGGGCACGCCCACCCACTGCCCCCAGGGCAGCAGATTGAGAACAAAGGCAAGCACCAGGCTGGACACGATGAACAGCGGATTGGCTGGCAGAAGAATGTAATGCGGTTGATTCATTGCGCTTACCGGGCAGGTTGAACCGCGGTGTTCACCGCGGGCATGGTCTCGGGCGTTGCCGGTGTTACCGCTCTCGCACTCGGCGGCTTCGCAATCGTTGCCGGAACTTGCGTACCTGCACCGGAAGGCTGCGCATTGGCGGCGGGTTTAGGCGTTGCAGGTACTGCTTGAAGAGGATTCGCCGTTGCTCCGGTGCCTGAGGGCTTGGCAGCCGCACCGGAATTGGTTGCAGGTGTTGTGTGCACAGCGACCGGGTTTGGTGTCGGCACGGAGGGTCCAGAGACAGGCGGCCTCGACGCCACACTTGCGCTTGAAGCTTTCTCTGCTTGCGCATCCGTACCGGATTTCGCTCCGGGTGCAGCGGCGTTAGGCAATGGAGATGCAGCACCCGCACTCGCAGGAGCTGATACAGCACCGGGCGCAGCGGGCGCAACGGATTTGGCAGTGGCAGGCGCGGACGCCTTCGGTGTCTCGCCCGGCGATGCCGGCGCAGCTTGCGGCACGGCCCCTGCTTCCGGCGCAGACGGTTTGGCCGCCGCCTCCTTTTTGTCCTTCGCAGCCGGCTCTACGGTTCCCGGTCGCAGCGGCAGGGCGGTATCAACCAGAAGAATGAGCAGTTGGCGATTGCGATCGATTCCGGCCGAGGGCTGGCAGACGATGCGGGCAAAAGTATCCGATGACTTGTGCTCGGCCTGCGCAACCTTCGCGACCTGCAGTCCGGGCGGGTAGACGCCGTCTATGCCGGATGTCACAAGTACGTCGCCCTGCTTGATGTCCGCGTTGAGCGGCATGAAACGCAGTTCCAGCGTGCCTGCCTGGCCTTTACCGTAAGCGACGCTGCGCAGCCCGCTGCGCACAACCTGCACCGGGATTGCCTGGTCCTTGTCGGTCAGCAGGGTCACTTCGGAAGTGAACGGAAAGACGCGCGTCACCTGGCCGACCACCCCGACGTCATCGATCACCGGCTGCCCAGGCGCCACGCCATGCTGCGAACCGCGGTTGAGCACAATCTTGCGGGTGAACGGGTCGCGGGTATCGTAGAGAATCTCTGCCAGTGCAGTCTTGGCCGGCAGCTGTTCGGAAGCGCCAAGCAGCTTGCGCAACTGGGCATTCTCTGCCTGCAGTTGCTGCGCCTGTTGCAGAACCTGGCCGTCGAGGACGCGCTGCTGCTTCAGGGTGAGGTTTTCGCGCTGCGTCGACGACAGCGACGTGAAATAACCACCCACCGCATACGCGGCGTCGCGGGGCCACATGGCTGCAACCTGAAACGGATAAAGGACCGTACCGACGACCTGGCGCACTGCTGCCAGCGCATTGATGTGGGAATCGACGAACAGAAGTCCAATCGACAATATGGCGAACAGGCTCACCTTGGCGCGAGCCGATGCGCCTTGCTTGAAGAGTGGCGGCGGGCTGTAATCCATTACCGATCTGGAAAGATTCGACGGCCTGTGGCAAAACGGCCATCCATGCCCGACGGCAGGATGACCGCAGAATAGTGCAACTGCTGCTTGTCCGGCATCGCCGGCTTATTCGTAAGAGAAGATCGACCCGAGCTTGTCCATGCGTTCCAGCGCCATGCCCGAGCCGCGCACCACGCAGGTCAGCGGGTCTTCGGCGACGATCACCGGCAAGCCGGTCTCTTCCATCAGCAGGCGATCCAGGTCGCGCAGTAGCGCGCCGCCGCCGGTCAGCATCATGCCCTTCTCGGCGATGTCGGCGCCGAGTTCGGGCGGTGTCTGCTCGAGTGCGTTCTTGACGGCGGAAACAATGTTGTTCAGCGGATCGGTCAGTGCTTCCAGGATTTCGTTGGAAGAAATCGTGAACGACCGCGGAATGCCTTCGGACAGGTTGCGGCCCTTGACTTCCATTTCCTTGACTTCGGAGCCGGGGAAAGCAGAACCGATTTCTTTCTTGATCGCTTCGGCAGTCTGCTCGCCGATCAGCATGCCGTAGTTGCGGCGGATGTAGTTGACAATGGCTTCATCGAACTTGTCGCCACCGACGCGCACCGAACCTTTGTAGACCATGCCGCCCAGCGAGATGATGCCTACTTCCGTGGTACCGCCGCCGATGTCGACCACCATCGAACCGGTCGCATCCGATACCGGTAGACCTGCACCGATCGCTGCCGCCATCGGTTCTTCAATGAGGTAAACCTGCGATGCGCCCGCACCCAGCGCGGATTCACGGATCGCACGGCGCTCAACCTGGGTGGAACCGCAGGGAACGCAAATGATGATGCGGGGCGAAGGCTTGAACAGCTTGGAATCGTGCACCATGCGGATGAACTGCTTCAGCATCTGCTCGGTGACGGTGAAGTCGGCGATCACGCCATCCTTCATCGGGCGGATCGCTTCGATGTTGCCGGGAACCTTGCCCAGCATCTGCTTGGCTTCCTTACCCACGGCCTGGATCGTCTTCTTGCCGTTAGGGCCGCCCTGCTGGCGGATCGCAACCACCGAAGGCTCGTCGAGGACGATGCCCTTGCCGCGCACATAAATCAGCGTATTCGCGGTACCCAGGTCGATCGCCAGGTCATTCGAGAAGTAGCTGCGCAAAAATCCAAACATGAATTCATCCTGTTCTTATGGCATTGCATGCAATGTCACAACGACACGCACAATGCATCTATCAAAA
>JAQSWC010000172.1 GCA_029266815.1 Paucimonas sp. | reverse complement strand
TGATCTGGGTACCACCGTTACTGTCAATAGTTATGATGATGGCTTCGGAAACCTGACCTCGCAGGAGGCAACTTCTTACGCCAACACGGGCGGCAGTTTTGTATCGAAAAAGGTAGTGGGCTACCAGAACGACGCCAACTCCTGGCTGATCGGCTTGACGACATCGATCCAGGAAACCCGCACCGATCCGCAGTCGGGCACCGTGACGCGCACTGTGAAGAAAATTTACGACCCGGTTACCGGATTGCTCGCTACCGAGATCGTCGAGCCGAACGCGCCGAAATACCAGGTGACGACCACCTATGACCGCACAGGAAACGCGTTCGGCCTGGTGCGCCACCTGTCGCAGTCCTGGTTGAACCCCGACCCGGCGGATCCGACCGCCAAGTCGCGCACTAGCAGCACCACCTATGACACGAAGGGACGTTTCGTTGAAACCGTCACCAACGCCAAACAGCATGCAGAGGTGCATGCGTACGACCCCGGCACGGGTGCTCGGCTGCGCATCGAGGGGCCGAACCAGCTGGCGACGGTATGGGAAGTGGACGGCTTCGGCCAGGTGCTACGCCAGGTAAGGGAGGACGGCAATGAGACGCATCAATTCCTGAAACGTTGCGATAACACCTGCCCAACCGGCGCGGTGGCTGTCAAGGTTGTCGACCAGAAGAACAAGGGCAACCGCACCGCCGTGCCGCAGGTAAGCTATGTGGATTCGGTGGGGCGCGTGCTGCAACGCTTGACCTGGGGCTTCGATGGCCGTGCCATCGTCGCAGACAGGCGCTACGACGAGCTCGGCCGCCTGGAAGAAGAGGACCAGCCGCACTTCGTCGGCGATACCGCCTATCTGGCGGTGCGCAATGGATACGACGAGCTTGGCCGCACAACTGCTGTCTACACGCCCGATGAAACGGGCGCCTTGAAGAGCACGACCACGACGTACCGCGGCTTGATCCGTGAACTCAAGAACGTCGCGGACAAGACACGTATCGATACGTATAACGTGATCGGCCAGTTGACCAAGGCGATCGATGCGCACGGCAAGGAAACGCTGTACGCATATGAACCGTTCGGCGGCCTGTCCAAGACGACAGACCCGAACAAGAACGTGATCACCGTCGAGTACGACCTGCTTGGCCGCAAGACCGATTTGCGCGATCCGCACCTGGGTTGGATTCATTATGAGGTCGATCCGCTGGGCCGCACCTGGGCCACCACGAGCCCGAACGCGCGCAAAGCCGGGAAAGTGACGCGGGTGGTCTACGACGTGCTCGACCGGATGGTCGACCGCTACGAACCAGACCTGGAAAGCCATTGGGTCTACGACATGGCGGCCAAGGGCATTGGCCAGCTTGCCGAAGCGTATACCGGCAAGCCGGAGCAGAAGGACTACCGGCGTACCCACGCGTATGACGACCTGGGTCGTCCGCTGCAAACGACTCAGGTGATAAACAACACGGTGTTCACCGCCACCACGGTCTACGATGCCTGGAGCCGCGTGTTCCAGCAGAAGTACCGCAGCGGTGCCGATGCGGAGAAGGTGTTCGCGTTGCGCTACAACGCGTTTGGCGCGCTGGCCGGCGTCGAGCGCGGCGGCCAGGTATTGATGAGCGTGCTGTCGCAGGACGCCGCTGGCCGCACCAGGCTGGCACAGCTGGGTAACGGGCTGAAGACCGAGCACCACTACAACCCTTACCAGGGCTTGCTGGCAAATTCGGAAGTGAGGGCTGCAGACAACGGTATCAGGCTGCAGGAAGGCTACCAGTACGATGCCCTGCGCAACATGACGCACCGTTCCCAATATTGGGATGCGGCGGGCTTCATGGAAAGCTTTACCTATGACGACCTGAGCCGACTCGCGACGAGTGAGGTGCAGGGCCAGGCGAAGCAGACCTTCGTCTACGACGACGTGGGTAACATCATCAACAAGCCCAACGTCAGCGCCGGTAACTTCGCTTATCCAGGGCAGGGCGCGGGCGCGGTGCGGCCGAACGCCGTACAGAGCATTCCTGGCGTTGGCTCGTTCACCTACGACGACAACGGCAATATGCTGACCGGTCCGGGGCGCGCTTCGGAATGGACCAGCTTCGATATGCCGAGCGCGTTGAGCAAGGGAGCGGTGACGTCCACCTTCATGTATGGCCCCGAACACCAGCGTACGCGCCAGCACCGTTCGGACGACAACAGCGTACTGGTGTATGCCGGCGCGCAGGAAGTTACGTTGAACAACAATGTGCCGACTGTGAAAACCTATTGGCCGCTTGGCCTGGGCTTCGAGGTTGACAAGCCGGGTACGGGTACCGAGCTGCATTGGATTCACACGGACCGATTGGGCAGCGTGATTGCGATCACGAACGCTGCCGGTGTGCTGGAAGAGAAGCTGGCCTACGACGCATGGGGCAAGCGCCGCGCGCTGGACGGCAGCGGCACACCCGATACGCTCGATGGCAAGGTGGATTATCGCGGCTTCACGGGTCACGAAATGCTGGACCGTCATGACCTGGTGCATATGAATGGCCGTGTCTATGATCCGCTGACGGGACGTTTCCTGTCGGGTGACCCGCTGTTGCAGGACCCGATGAACAGCCAAAGCTATAATCGCTATAGCTATGTGATGAACAACCCGACCAACATGGTCGATCCGACGGGGTTTGCGGGCGATCCGGCAGAGGACAACGATGAAACGAGGAAGCGGAGAGCCATTAACGATGCCTGCTCGGGTTCTGCGAAGGGACTGCAATGCCGGAGCGATTCCTCGGCAGACATCGAAAAACTGAAGCAGCGGAATCCTGGAGCAGATGTAAGCTACAGCGGCGGCATGTTCTTAGCGAAGATTCCGGCGGCGAAGAACGGCGGGACAGAACAGTCGGCAGTCACCATTGCGCCTTCGACGGTCAGCAGACTCGGCCAGCTACCGACAAGTCCGGAAACTGCGCCTAGTGCCGTTGACCTTTCGCATACGAACTCAAATATGCAGCGCGCTTGGGATAAAAGCGTAGCTGATCCGAATGCTCCGGAGGAAAATGGATTCGCAATTGCTGGAGATAGGAAAGGGAATGTACTACTTGTGAATCCTTCCACAGGCGAAGCGGGTAGAATGAAAATTGATCCCAATGTAGATGCTGGACTGACGTATTGGGGGAATGCACATACCCATCCATATTCGCCGAAGGAAAACGGTCATGTAGGTGTGCCATTCAGCGCAGCGGACATCGCAGGTTTCGTGAATAATAACCATAGGATTGGTATCGTGCAGAGTGGGGATTTCCAGTTCTTGATGCTCCGAACAGCTCTTACGCCAGCGGCATTAGCAGTGTCCAAACAGGATTTTGTACAGAGCTTCAATCAGTCCGTCGCGGACCAAATGAGGAATAACGGTGCTACTTTTCCGAACGCCGTGCGTGCGAGCTGGCTGAGTACCGCAAAAGGGCTGGGAATTGCAACATACGAAGGAGCGAGCGGTGTTTATCAACGCAAGGATTAAGCGAATTTTTGCAATCTTGTTTATGGTGATCGCAGTTACCAATATGGGATATGCAAAGGATCCAACTTCCAAACAATACAAAATGTCCGACAGAGATTGTCTACTCTTTTCAGAAGCAAAAAAGAAGTACGCCGATGGCATGTCTGCGCTGGATCGGGAGGACTACGAAGGCGCGGTACAACTGTTTCTTGGAGTGAAAACCTCATTACCTAAGTTGGAGCCAAATGACGAGTCAGTCGATGATTCCAGTCTGCGATTTCAACTCGCTGAAATAGAGCGGGAGCGAGGCGACTTCGTGCGCGCTGCCCACATTTACTCTATAACCTTGAAGTCCGAAATCAATTGGATCGAAGGCACGCGGGCATGTTGTCAGAAGACAGATCGTTAACAGTAACCCGCGCTTTTTCGGCAGTCAAAGAAACCGAATGGGTGCAAAAGTCATTTACATCGTCATCTGGCTTTGCCAACGATGGCGAGACCAGTGTTCAGATCATCAACGACACAATGACGCGTAAGCCGTCAACGCCGTTGACGACTGATCAGGCAGTTGCAGGCTTCCTGTTGGGCGACCCGGCGGAACAATCGTTGCGCCTGTTGGGTGTCGGCAACGAGAAGGCCGCAATCGGAGGTATGATTCTTGGTGTCCTGAATCCCAAGCAGTGGGCACAGAAGGCTGCCAAGAAATTGGCTTCAAAGAGTTTGGTGGATTTGACGGAGCATCGTGCGGCTCATATCCTGAATCGGCATCGTGCTGGTGCTGGCATATCTGGGAAGACGGAGTTTCCTGGAGCATGGACTGACGACCAGATACTTCATCATGTCTCAGATGTTGCTACCGACCCGTCTGCGGTTAGGGGGCTGGGCAAGTGGGATTCGCCATATGCAATCGGCACGAGGGATGGCGTCAGTATTCGGGTAGATTTTTATCCAAACAATCACCCGACATATTCGGGGAAGATCTCGACCGCCTACCCAATTAACGTTCCACCAAACCCGTGATCATGGATAAATCTGAATACATCAAGTCGAGCCATCGCTTCACTGAAATCTTCGGGCGGTATGGCGACCTTTTAGCACAGGATAGCAAGGAGCATGTGGAGCAACTCCTGGATAATGCGGAGCTTGAGATGGCCTGCGAGTCCTTTATCTTATCGATAATGGATGAAGAATTGGTTCTGGACTCGACAGCGCGAAAGGATTTGTTAGACCTCTGTTCTACTCTGGAATTGGATCGCGAATCCGTCTTCCGAGCGGATTTTTGGGCTGTTGCGCATCCTTTTCTTGCGGGTAAAGGGGGCGCAGCCGGATAATTCGGCTAGAAGCGGACACTGCAGCACGGACAATCCAGTCAGTCGCCGCGCGCGATACCGCCAGCCGCTGCGCGGGGAGCAAAGGCCACGCTTGGTTCGTTCGCGGGCTACGGGGCGCGCGCCTGCGGCGCTTGCCGCCGCGCTCCGCCGTCAGTCAGTGAAAGGCGGCAAAAGCACAGCCACTACGGGGGAAATCGGCCGCTGCGCGGCCGATGTTCACATAACGCGGCATTCCGTCAAATCGGCCCGTTCACTACGCTGCGCTTCGTTCCTTGGGCCGATCC
>JAQSWC010000171.1 GCA_029266815.1 Paucimonas sp. | reverse complement strand
CCGCATCGTTTTCCATCTTCAACGCGCTGGTGGCGGTGAAACTGATATTGAGCACGATCTCGCCGTTCTTGACGAATTCCCGCGGCACTTGCGTACGGTTATCCACCATGGCGGCCAGATACGGTGTGTAGCCGTTATCGGTGCACCATTCGTAAATGGCTCGCAGCAGGTAGGGTTTGGTGGATGTCTCTGGCATGATCAAGTCCTGATGGGGTTATTCTGCCATCAGAATGGCACGGCGGGTTCCCGCTTGACCGGCCTCAATGAAACGTGAGGCCGGCGCCACAGGAAAGCTTAACGACGCATGACCTTTTCTGAAGGAGTCAGGGCTTCAATATAGGCCGGGCGTGAGAAGATGCGTTCCGCATACTTCATCAACGGCGCAGCGGTTTTCGACAGCTCAATGCCATAGTGATCGAGGCGCCAAAGCAAAGGCGCGATGGCGACGTCGAGCATCGAGAATTCTTCGCCCAGCATGTATTTGTTCTTGAGGAACAGAGGCGCCAGCATGGTCAGATGATCACGGATTTCTGCGCGTGCTTTTTCATGTGCTTTTTCTGCACCCTTGGATTTGTCGTTTTCCAGCGTATGCACGTGGACGAACAATTCTTTTTCAAAATTGAACAGCATCAGGCGGGCACGGGCACGCATCAACGGATCGGCCGGCATCAGTTGCGGATGCGGGAAGCGCTCGTCGATATATTCATTGATGATGTTCGATTCGTACAGGACGAGATCGCGCTCGACCAGGATCGGCACTTGTCCGTAAGGATTCATTACCGAAATATCTTCGGGCTTGTTGAACAGGTCGACATCGCGGACTTCGAAGTCCATGCCTTTTTCAAACAGTACCAGGCGGCAGCGTTGCGAAAACGGGCAGGTGGTGCCGGAGTAGAGAACCATCATTTTTGCAGTTCCTTAGAAGCAAAGAGGGTGAGGCGTATTACGGCTCACCCTTGAACAACAACCCGCTGCAGGCAGCGGGCGGGAAATTTACTTGACCTCTTTCCAGTACGACGCGTTCAAGCGCCATGCCAGGAACGACAATACCGACAAGAACAACAGAACCCAGACGCCCAGACGGCGACGATCGTTCTGGGCAGGCTCTGCCATCCACTGCAGGTAGGCCACCAGATCGCCAACTGCATTGTCGTATTCCACTGCAGTCATGGTGCCGGGCTTGACTTGCTCGAAGCCGACAAATTTGTGGATCTTCTTGCTGGCATCGTGCGGATCGGTTTCTTCGACGAACTTCGCATTACGCACACCCTGCAATTCCCACAATACATGCGGCATGCCGACGTTCGGGAAAACCAGATTATTCCAACCGGTCGGACGGGTATCGTCCTTGTAATACGTACGCAGGTAGGTGTAGAGCCAGTCCGCGCCCGAACCTGCGGGCGATGACTTGGCGCGTGCGATCACCGACAAATCCGGCGGTGCGGCACCGAACCATTCCTTGCCGTCCTTGACTGATAGCGACGTCTTCATCAGATCGCCGACTTTCTCGCCGGTGAACAACAGGTTGTTCTTGATCTGTTCCTCGGAAAGGCCAATGTCGCGCAGACGGTTATAGCGCATCGCGGAAGCCGAATGGCAGTTCAGGCAATAGTTGACGAACAGCTTGGCGCCATTCTGCAATGCTGCAGTGTCAGTCACACGGTCCGGCGCACTGTCGAGCGGAAAATTACCTTCAGCCGCGACGGCCAGCACCGGCACGAATGCCAAAGCCGCGATCAGTTTTTTCATTAATTTCATGTTCTGTATCCCTTATGCGGCTTAGTGCGGATGGAAAGTAACGCGATTGGGGACGGGCTTGAATGTGCCCATCGTGCTCCACCAAGGCATCAGCAAGAAGAAGCCGAAATAGATGAAGGTGCAAACCTGCGATACGCGCTCACCAACCGGAGAGGGAGCCTGTGTGCCGAGATAGCCGAGGATGACAAAGGCAATGCCAAACACGAGGTAGACATACTTGTGCCAGTCCGGACGATAACGAATCGACTTCACCGGCGAATGATCAAGCCACGGCAAACCGGCCAGGATCAACACCGATACACCCATCAGCACCACGCCCCAGAATTTCGCATCGAAAATCAGAAGGCCCGCGATGAACACCAGTGCACCCACAGCTAGTGCCGTCTTCACAGTGCTGGCAAGGCGCGACTTCATGAACACCAGCGCCACATATCCTACGGTGCCGATGATCAACGGCCAGATGAACTGATCAGTCGTGGCGCGCAGAATCGAGTAGAACGGCGTGAAGTACCACACCGGAGCAATATGCGGCGGCGTCTTCAGCGGATCGGCCGGAATGAAGTTGTTGTACTCCAGGAAGTAGCCACCCATTTCCGGCGCGAAGAACACGACTGCGCTGAAAATCACCAGGAACACGGTGGTGCCGAAGATATCGTGGAAGGTGTAATAAGGATGCGAGGGAATCGCATCCACCGGATGGCCGTTCAGGCCCAGGTTTTCCTTCACTTCGATGCCGTCTGGATTGTTCGAACCCACTTCATGCAGCGCAATCAGGTGAGCGGCTACGAGGCCGAGCAGCACCAGCGGGATTGCGATCACATGGAAAGCGAAGAAGCGATTCAGGGTCGCGTCGGACACCACGTAGTCGCCGCGGATCCACAGCGACAGGTCAGGGCCGATAAACGGAATCGCGCCGAACAGGTTGACGATCACCTGCGCGCCCCAATATGACATCTGGCCCCACGGGAGAAGGTAGCCGAAGAAGGCTTCCGCCATCAGGCAGAGGAAGATAGCGACGCCGAACAACCAGATCAACTCACGAGGTTTGCGGTATGAGCCATACAGGAGACCGCGTGTCATGTGCAGATAGACGACCACGAAGAAAGCCGACGCGCCAGTCGAGTGCATATAGCGCACCAGCCAGCCCCATGGCACATCGCGCATGATGTATTCCACCGACGCGAATGCCAGGCTGGCATCCGGCTTGTAATGCATCACGAGGAAAATACCGGTGACGATCTGGATCACCAGCACCAGCATCGCCAGCGAGCCGAAGATGTACCAGAAGTTGAAGTTCTTGGGCGCGTAGTACTTGCCCCATTGGTCGTTCCACAACTTGGACAGCGGGAAGCGCGAATCAACCCAATTCAATGCCTTTGCAGCCACGGGCGCATCAGCGGGAAGTTTTTTCTCAACAAATGCCATGATTACGCCTCACTTTTCTCGTCTTTGCCGATGACCAGCTTGGTATCGCCGATATACATGTGGGGCGGCACTTCGAGGTTATCCGGCGCAGGCTTGTTCTTGAATACGCGGCCAGCGAGGTCAAACGTGGAACCATGACAAGGGCAGAGGAAACCGCCTGCCCAATCGTCCGGCAGCGAAGGCTGCGCACCCGGCTGAAGCTTGGCGGTAGGAGAACAGCCAAGATGGGAGCAGATGCCAACGGCAACCAGCACATCGGGCTTGATAGAACGATGCACGTTGCGTGCGTATTCCGGCGTCAGCTCATTGGGATTGCGTTTCGATTCGGGATCGGCAACTTCGGCACTGGTCTTGTTCAGCGAATCAAGCATTTCCGGCGAACGCTTCAGGATCCACACCGGCTTGCCACGCCATTCCACGGTCTTCAGTTCACCTGGCGCAAGGCCAGCGATATCCACTTCCACTGGCGCGCCGGCCGCTTTCGCGCGCTCAGACGGCTGAAAAGTGGAGACAAAGGCACCCGCCGTGGCCAGACCGGCCACCCCGCCCGCCGCACATGTCGCGACGAGCAAGCCGCGCCGACCGGAATCGACCTGCTTTTCGTTACTCATACCAACCCCAATAGAGAAAATGCGAAATCTTCACGAAACTTCTAGCAACCTTAGATTATAACGTAGCCAACGAACGATTTAAAGCATGGCAATTCCATCCGGCATAATGACGAGCGACTTATATCGCCGATTTCGCATCCGTATGCAAGGCGCTACGGCCAAAAGAACGTATCTTTCACTAAATGGAGGGCAGCAATGGGGATGATGCAGGAATTCAAGGCTTTCGCCATCAAGGGCAATGTGATTGACCTTGCCGTAGGCGTGATTATCGGCAGCGCGTTCGGGAAGATAGTGGAGTCCCTGGTTCAGGACATCATCATGCCCGTGGTAGGCCGGATTGTCGGCGGCCTGGATTTTTCAAACTATTATTTGCCGCTCAATGGCCAGGACATGAGCCTGCCTCTCGCGGAAGCAAAGAAGCTCGGCGCAGTATTCGCCTACGGCAGTTTCCTTACCATCCTGCTGAACTTTCTGATTTTGGCCTTCATCATTTTTCAGATGGTCCGCGCCATCAACAAGGCAAGAAGCACTGCGCAGGAAATTCCGGCCGAGGCGCCTCCGGCGGAAGATGTTCTGCTATTAAGGGAAATCCGCGATTCTCTGAAACGGCAAGACTGAAAAAACTGGCTCGTTGCCGTCAGAGCTGAATAAGGCCGCGGCGATGTGCTTCGAATACGGCTTCGCTGCGAGAATGCACAGACAGCTTGCCGTAAATGCTCTTGATGTGGGTTTGTACGGTACCTACCGATACGGACAATTCCTTGGCCACGTCGCTGTAGGTACCACCACGGGCGATCAAGTCGAGGATCGTGGATTCCCGACGGGTCAATGCCATGAGGTCGCTCTCCGCTGCCTGCGCCGCTGGAGCAGGAGCCGGTTTTTTCGCGACGCGAAGACGCGAGAGCACCAGCCGGGCAATCCCGGGACTCATCGGCGAACCGCCTTCGCGCAAATCCTGGATGGCGCGCGCGATATCCAGCTTGCCCGCGTCCTTAAGAATGTATCCCGATGCGCCGGCGACGATGCTCGCGAGCACGTTCTCTTCATCGCTGGATATCGTTACCACCATGATGTCGCAGTCGGGATAGCGTGATGCGCAGGCTTCACAGAGTCGAAGGACGCTGCAAGCCGCAATCCTTGGGCGGCCTCGATCGCCAGCGACATGATGCGGCGCGTGACGGCATCGTCTTCTATCAGCAGGACATTGACGGAGGAGATTTGCGATTTGGTCGACATGGATTTATTTTTTTGCCGCCGCATGGCGGGTGCCTGCAGCGTTGGCAAATAATACAACGCTGCTGAAAAAATGCGCCAAGTATCAGGCGGCACAAGCAAAAAACACGACGTTTTGTTGAATAAAGATTTTTCGCGCTTTAACAAATAAGCCCTGCTTCGCCCTGCCTTCAGACAGGATTGGCGATATCGATGAATCGATGATGGATGCCGAACCGCATGGCAAGATGCTCACCCACTGCCTGAACACCATAACGCTCCGTCGCATGATGCCCGCAGGCAAGATAAGGAACATTCGCTTCGCGCGCAAGATGAACCACTGGCTCCGATATTTCGCCGCTAAGGAACATGTCGGCGCCAGCCGCGATGGCGTCCCCCAACATATTGTGAGCAGCACCCGTGCACCAGGCGATCCGCTTTACTGCCTGCGCACCACTGCCGATAAGCAATGGCGTGCGTCCAAGGCGGGTTTCCACCCTGC
>JAQSWC010000170.1 GCA_029266815.1 Paucimonas sp. | reverse complement strand
GGTGTTGATGGTGTTATACCGCTGATGCGTGCCTGACCGCATTGGCTGCAAAATTTTCGTAAGAGGAGCCGGCAATGAAGAATGCAGTTTTGGGAATGGCGATAGTGGCGGGAATCGTTGGCTGCACAACGCCTGCGCAGCAAACCGAAACCACCGCAATGTCCAGCGGGGGAAGCGTACAAAGCGCGGACATGACTCCGCCTTCAGGCAGCGGAACCTGGCGGTTTTCCGATCAATGGTGGACTGACGGGCGCAAATTCTGCCAGTACAACCAGGGGCGCGACCGCTTCATCGGCACGATGGAAATGGGTGAGAAATGCCCTGTTGAAGTGAAATCGCAGTAGCGGTTGAACAGTGACGCCTGCACAGCAAGGACTGAATTGCGCGCAGGGCATGAACCAGCCGTGCTGTCTACTTTCTTCATGGCATGAATTTTTTCTCGATGGGGAAGCCCACGCGGACGCGGTGCCTTCCCTTTGATTTTTCTTCGAGCTTTTCCGCAGGGCGTATTCCATTTGAGCAAACGCCTGCGTCCCGTCCCGTTTAATTGAGAAGCCGCAGGCTTCCGGCACGCCCGCCACGCAACGCGGTCGGCGTTTGCGTGTCAAAAAACATGTTTACACAAGACAAAATGCCAGGGACGGCGCGACTTGAGCTTACTTAAACCTTCTTCAACCGCTTCCTCGCGCTCGATGTTTTTCAGCGGGATCGGAACCGCGGTGCCTCCCAACCGGTATGCGAAGTCAGACTGCTGGGAAGCCTTTCTCGCCTCCGACTGGCGACAGCGTCTTTCTCCGCGTTCGCAGGCGGTGATTGCTGCTGTGCTTCAGGGCGACAACGGCATCGATTCCCGTTATTTCGTGGTGGACGACCTGAAAGATGTGTTCGCCATCGATGCCGATACCCTGCACCGTCGCTTCGAGACGCATGCGCCGGTGCTGGCGGCCGGCGCGGCGCAGGAAGCGATAGAGCGCGCAGGACTGACTTCCAACGATATCGACGCCGTGGTGATCAGCACTTGCACGGGCTACCTTTGTCCAGGACTTACCAGCTATGTGAGTGAACTGCTTGGTTTGCGCTCGTTTGTGCAAGCTTTCGACCTGGTAGGACAGGGCTGCGCCGCTGCCTTGCCGAACATGCGGCTTGCCCGCTCGCTGCTGCGCTCCGGCAATTGTCACCACGTCTTGTCGGTCTGCGTGGAAATCTGCAGCGCGGCGATGTATCTGGATGACGATCCGGGCGTGCTGGTGAGCGCCTGCTTATTCGGAGATGGTGCCGGGGCAGCGGTGTTGTCCGCCAAGCCCAGTGAACATGCGCGGCGTCTCGAATGGGTGGACGCGGAGTCGTTGATCGTTCCGGAAAGCCGAGACGCGCTGCGCTTCGAAAAGCGCAACGGCATGCTTCGCAACATTCTGACCCGCGAGGTGCCCGATCTGGCGGCCACTCGGGCGCGCTCGGTGCTGCATCAGGTGCTGTCCCGCACGGGAGTCAACCAGGCCGACATCGCCACCTGGATCATGCATGCCGGTGGCCGCGATGTGCTTGCCGCGGTGGAAAAAAAGCTGGAACTGCAGAGCGGGGATCTGCGCTACAGCGCCGCCATGCTGCGTGAGTACGGCAACCTCAGCAGTGCTTTCGTCTATTACGTTCTGAATGCTGCCTTGCAGGACGGCGCCGAAGACGGCTGGTGGTGGATGTCTTCGTTTGGCGCGGGTTTTGCCTGTCACGGCGCCTTGTTGAAAGCAGGGGAGTAAACACCATGTCCTTTCCGCGAAAACTCGAAGACGAAATTCTGGACCATCTTCCGCCGGAAGATCCGCGTGCCGTGCGGTCGCGGCACGACTTGAACCGCATCAACCAACTGATGGGCGCTGCCAGCATCATCGCGGGCGAGCTGGGGCCGCATCTTCATGCGCCGCGCCGGCTGCTGGAACTGGGCGCGGGCGACGGCACGCTGATGCTGAGGCTGGCGAGGCGTTTCAGCAAGCAATGGCCGCAGGTGGAAGCCACGCTGCTGGACCAGTGCAACCTCATCGACGCCGGTATGCAGGCCGCTTTTCAGCAGCTTGGCTGGCAGGCGCAGCCCCTGACCTGTGATGCGCTCGAATGGGCAGGGCACAAACAGAATGAGCGCTGGGACGCGGTGGTGGCAAATCTTTTCATCCATCACTTCAGCGAAGACGACATTGCGCGGCTGTTCGAGGCGGTGGCCGAACGCGCGGATTTCTTTGTGGTGTGTGAGCCGCGCCGCGCCCGGCTGCCGCTTCACGCCAGCCGCCTCGTCGGATTCATCGGTGCGAACGGTGTGACGCGCAACGATGCTGTGCTGAGTGTTCGCGCCGGCTTCTACGGCGAGGAGCTGTCGGCAATCTGGCCGGACACGCGAGGCTGGGAGCTTACGGAACGTCCGGCCGGCTTGTTCAGTCATCTCTTTGTAGCTCGTCGAGTGAAAGGATAGGCAGATATGGGGCGCAATTACGATGCCGTGATCGTCGGTGCGGGGCCTGCCGGCAGCTCGGCCGCCATTCTGCTGGCGCAGGCAGGATGGCATATCGCGGTCGTGGAAAAGCATGCCTTTCCGAGGAGGAAAGTGTGCGGCGAATGCATTTCCGCGAGCAACTTGCCGCTGCTGCACGACATGGGAATCGGCGAGCAGGTGCTGAAGCTGGCAGGGCCGCCGCTGCAGAAAGTCGCACTGATGGCGCGCAATGAAAGGATCGTTGCTGATTTGCCTGCGCTCGGGAAGGGAACGTTCAAGTGGGGTGTGGCGCTCGGCCGCGAATACTTCGATTCGCTACTCCTGCAGCGGGCCAGGCAGTGCGGTGCGGAAGTTTTCCAGCCTCAGGCGGTGCGTGCCGTGGAAGGCGAGCCCGGCGGCTTCCAGTGCGAAGTGGAAGACATGGAATCGAGCGAATCGTTTTACCTGTCGGCACCGGTGATCATTGATGCCCACGGTTCATGGGAGCGCAGCCTCACCGAGGAAGACAGCCACGAACGTGCACGCGGACCGGCCGACTTGTTTGCTTTCAAGGCGAATTTCTCGCATACCTCGCTTGAGCCGGGCGTACTGCCTGTGCTGTCCTTTCCCGGTGGCTACGGCGGCATGGTGATGGCAGACCATGGCACGGCCACGCTCGCTTTCTGCATGCGGCGCGACAGGCTTGCACGTTGCCGCCGTGAGATGCCGGACGTGAAAGCTGCGGAGGCGGCATTTGCGCATGTGATGAAACATTGCCGTGGTGTGCGCGACGCGTTGACGGGTGCTGACCTGTGCGGAGGGTGGCTTGCCGTGGGGCCGCTCCGGCCGGGGATACGCCTGAATGACAGCCTGCAGCCGACCTTCCGCATCGGCAATGCAGCCGGAGAGGCGCATCCCATCATCGGTGAAGGCATGAGCATGGCGATACAGGCTGCCTGGCTGCTGGCAAAAGAAATCGGCCCGTTCCGTGCAGCCTGCGCGCATGGACCGTCGCAAAGGGAATTAAGACAGCATTTCCATGACAAATGGAAGCAGGCTTTTGCGCCGCGCATCCGCTTTGCTGCACTGTTTGCCCACATGGCGATGCGCCCGCAATGGTTCGGCGGCATTCTTCCGCTATTGAAACAGCATCCCGACTGGCTGACGCAGGCTGCGCTTTGGAGCGGCAAGGCAAGATGTGCGCCGCTGGAACATGAATTCTCCACCCGCCTGAACGATGTCAAGGCGGCATAAGGTTTCATCTTTACACTTACTTTATGAATATCCGCGAACGTTTGCAGCAGATCCTGATTGTCGATTACAAGATTGCGCCCGAACGCGCTACGGAAGATGCGCGACTGGACGATCTCGGTATTGATTCCCTGGGGTTGATGGAGCTGATGTTCAAGGTCGAGGATGAATACGACATCCGGCTCCCGCTGGAACAGGTGGAACTGAACACGATGGGCGAGGTGGCCGTGTATGTGGAAAAGCTGGTTGCCAAGCAATCAGCCGTCAAACTGCAAAAAGCCCACGCCAGGTGAGACGGGTTGCAGTCACCGGCATCGGCGTCATCTCTCCGCTCGGTAATTCTGCTGCCGAGCTTTTCCATAATCTGATCGAAGGCCGCTCCGGCGTACGGAGGCTGAAACAACCGGCTTTTGATCGCCTGTCTTATCGCGTCGCCGCTCCGGCGGAATTCAATGGTGAAGATCTGTTCGAGCCTCCGAGGCTGCGCATGCTGGATCGCGTCAGCCAGTTTGCTTTGGCGGCAGCAAAGCAGGCAATGGAGGATGCCGGCCTTACGCACGATCGCATGAACATGGAACGCACCGGCGTCTTTCTCGGCACCGGCATGGGCGGCGCCAATGCGATGGATGACGCTTACAAGCTCCTGTATGAAGAGCAGGCAGACCGGCTGAAGCCTTTCAGCGTATTGCTTGCCATGAACAACGCGGCGGCCTCGTGGATTGCGCTGGAGTACGGAATCTCCGGGCCAAATTTCACTTATACGACGGCGTGTTCGTCTTCCGCCGTGGCGATCGGCGAGGCGGCGGAACGCATACGGCGCGGCGATGTGGACGTGATGTTTGCGGGCGGCGCCGAAGCGCCCTTGACGTTGGGAACACTGAAAGCCTGGGAAGCCCTGCACACGATGGCCGAAGAAGATGAGGCGGATCCTTCAGCTTCCTGCAAGCCTTTCTCCGCCAATCGGACCGGGATGGTATTGGGCGAGGGCGCCGTGATTCTCATGCTTGAAGAACTGGAGCATGCGATCACGCGGGGCGCGCCGGTTCATGCCGAGCTGATCGGCTACGGCCTAGCAACCGATAACGCCCACATCACGCGGCCTGGCGTGGAAGGCCAGGCGAGGGCGCTCAGGGCTGCACTGACCGCCGCCCGCATCGATGCGGATGAAGTCGGCTATATCAACGCCCATGGCACCGGCACGCAAGCCAACGATGCCACCGAGACGGCGGCCATCAAGGAAGTGTTCGGGGAACACGCTTATCGCCTTGCCGTTAGTTCCACCAAGTCCATGCACGGTCATCTGCTGGGCGCGGCTGGTGCGCTCGAATGCGCGATCACGGTTCTCGCACTGAAAGAGCAGAAAGCGCCGCCGACGATGCATCTGCACATGCCCGATCCGGAGTGCGATCTCGAT
>JAQSWC010000002.1 GCA_029266815.1 Paucimonas sp. | reverse complement strand
GTCACAAGAAAGTTCTCGATCAAGCCAAAGGCTACCGCGGCCGTCGCAGCACGGTATTCCGCATCGCCAAGCAGGCGGTCATGCGCGCAGGCCAGTATGCCTACCGCGATCGCCGCAACAAGAAGCGCGTGTTCCGCGCACTGTGGATCACCCGTATCAACGCAGCATCGCGCGAGCACGGCCTGACCTACAGCGTGTTCATGAACGGTCTGAAAAAGGCTGCCATCGAGCTGGACCGCAAGGTGCTGGCCGATATGGCAGTGATGGACAAGCCGGCATTCGCCGCGATTGTCAATCAGGTGAAGGCCAACATCGCTGCTTGAAGTGTTGTGAATGGGTGCATCGCTCACTGAGCGATGCCGCACGGAGCGGGGCAGAGGGCTAGCACCTGTGCCCCGTTTTGTTTTTCGGCTCTGCGAGCCGTTTCTTTTCCCAGTCAGATCCTGAATGAGTTCACTCGAACAACTAGTCGCGCAGGCTAAAGACGACTTCGCCGCGGCACCGGATGCCGCTTCCTTGGAAAATGCCAAGGCCAGGTACCTCGGCAAGACCGGGCAGATCACAGAACAGATGAAAGGCTTGGGCAAGCTGGCACCGGAAGAGCGCAAGGCGCAGGGTGCCGTGATCAATACGGCGAAAGAGCAGATCGAGGCAGCGCTGAACGCACGCCGGGACGCGCTTGCCAATGCCCAGATGGAAGCGCGGCTGAATGCGGAAGCCATCGACGTCACCCTGCCGGGGCGCGGCAGGGGCATGGGCGGCATACATCCTGTGATGCGCACCTGGCAGCGCATCGAGCAGATCTTCGGTTCGATCGGTTTCGATGTGGCCGACGGCCCCGAGATCGAGAATGACTGGACCAATTTCACCGCCTTGAACAGCCCGGAAAACCACCCGGCACGTTCAATGCAGGACACCTTCTACATCGACGGCAAGGATGCGCAAGGCAAGCCACTCCTGCTGCGCACGCATACCAGCCCGATGCAGGTGCGTTATGCGCGCACGCACAAGCCGCCGATCAAGGTGATCGCACCTGGCCGTACCTACCGTGTGGATAGCGACGCCACCCACTCGCCGATGTTCCATCAGGTTGAAGGCCTGTGGATCGCCGAGGACATCAGCTTTGCCGATCTTAAGGGCGTGTACCTGAATTTCGTCAAAGCCTTCTTCGAGACCGACGACTTGCAGGTGCGCTTCCGTCCCTCGTACTTTCCCTTTACCGAACCATCAGCCGAGATCGACATCGCGTTCGGCAGCGGACCGCTGAAAGGTCGCTGGCTGGAGGTGTCCGGCGCAGGCCAGGTGCATCCGACCGTCGTGCGCAATTTCGGACTTGATCCCGAAAGGTACATCGGCTTTGCGTTCGGCTCCGGCCTAGAACGTTTGACGATGCTTCGTTACGGTATCAACGATCTACGCCTGTTTTATGAAGGCGATCTGCGGTTCCTGAAGCAATTCAACTGACAACAGGGCGCTGGGCGCGGCGCCGATAATCCAACATCCCCAAGGCATTCACCATGCAATTCTCCGAAAACTGGCTGCGCACGATGGCCGACCCGAAGATGAATTCGGACGAACTGGCGCATTTGTTGACCATGTCCGGTCTCGAAGTGGAAGAGGTAGAGCCGGTGGCGCCTTCATTCACCAACGTGGTGGTGGCGAAGGTCGTCGAGGTTGCCAAGCATCCGAATGCAGACCGTCTCAATGTGTGCCAGGTCGATGCGGGCACCGGCACCTTGCTTAATATTGTCTGCGGCGCGTCAAATGTTCGTCCGGGCCTGAAGGTGGCGTGCGCGACGGCGGGCGCCATGCTTCCCCCAGGCGCTGACGGCAAGCCGTTCGAGATCAAGGTCGGCCAATTGCGCGGCGTGGAGTCGCAGGGCATGTTGTGCTCCGCTAAGGAGTTGAAGTTATCGGAAGAGGGCAGCGGCCTGCTCGAATTGCCTGACGATGCGCCTGTCGGGAAAAACTTCCGTGATTACTACCAATTGAACGATCGGAAGTTCACGATCAAGCTGACGCCCAACCGGGCGGACTGCCTGTCGTTATTGGGCGTGGCACGTGAAGTATCTGCATTGACTGGCGCGCCACTGAATGCGCCGACGAATGCGATCGTTCCCGTAAGCGGCGATGAAAAGCTGGCAGTAAAGATTTCAGCACCGGATCTGTGCGGGCGTTTCAGCGGCCGCGTGGTCCGCGGACTTAATGCTAAAGCGGCGACGCCGGACTGGATGAAATGGCGCCTTGAGCGCAGTGGTCAGCGCTCGATATCCGCACTGGTGGACATCTCCAACTACGTGATGCTGGAACTCGGCCGTCCGAGCCATGTGTTCGACCTTGCCAAGGTTAGCGGCGGACTCGAGGTCCGCTGGGGCAGAAAAGGTGAATCGGTCAAGCTCCTGAACGGCAACACGGTCGAAGTGGATGAATGGGTAGGCGTGATTGCGGATGGCAATGGCGTGGAAGCGCTGGCCGGCGTGATGGGTGGCGATGCGACTGCGGTTTCGCTCGATACCGAAGATATCTACCTTGAAGCCGCCTTCTGGTGGCCGAATGCGATCCAGGGGCGCGCGCGCCGCTACAATTTTTCCACCGATGCGGCGCACCGTTTCGAGCGCGGCGTCGATTTTGCCACCACGGTCGAGCATCTCGAACGCATCACAGCGTTGATTGTCGAGATCTGCGGCGTGCCGGGCAAGACACGTGTCGGTCCGGTTGACGATCAGCTCGTCAATCTGCCGAAGCGGGAGCCGGTGACGATGCGCGCTGCACGCGCCGTAAAGGTGATCGGCGTGCCATTATCCGATGAGCAAATCACCGGCATCTTCACGCGCCTAGGTCTCGAATTTATCCAGGAACGGGGCGTGTTCAAGGTAACGCCGCCTTCCTTCCGTTTTGATATCGAAATCGAGGAAGACCTGATAGAAGAAGTGGCACGCGTATACGGCTTCGAAAACATTCCGGCGTTGCCGCCGGTGGCGCCGAACGCAATGTTCATTCCGCCCGAGAACTCGCGGTCGCTGTTTACGCTGCGCCGCCAGCTCGCCGATCTCGATTACCAGGAAGTGGTGAACTACAGCTTCGTCGAGGAAGAGTGGGAAGCGGACTTCAATGGCAACTGCGAACCGATCCGTCTCCTGAACCCTATTGCCAGCCAGATGAGCGTGATGCGCTCGTCGATGATCGGCAGCCTGGTGGCGAATGCGCGTTACAACCTGAACCGCAAGGCGAACCGTGTACGCGTATTCGAGATCGGCGCCGTGTACGTACGAGATGGAAACGTGACAGATGGGCCTCTGGAGGTGGCTGGCTATCGCCAGCCTAAACGCGTTGCGGCGCTCGCCTATGGGCCGGTGTCCGAGGAACAATGGGGACTTCCGGGACGAAACGTCGATTACTTCGACCTGAAGGCTGATCTGGAAGCCCTGCTTGCGCCGGCGATGCCGCGTTTCGAAAAGGGCGACCATCCGGCTTTGCATCCGGGACGTGCGGCAAAGATAATTGTCGGCGGCAAGACAGTCGGTTTCATCGGAGAACTCCACCCACGCTGGCAGCAGAAGTACGAGTTGCCACTGGCGCCGGTATTTTTTGAAATCGACGCTGATGTACTGATGCAGCGCGAAGTACCTTCATATCGCGAGATTTCCAAGTTTCCGGCAGTGACTCGCGACCTTGCCATGGTGGTAAAACACGCGGTTCCGGTACAGGCGCTGCTCGATACCTTCAACGCTGAAAAGCAATTGAACAAAACCTGCGGGATTTTGCAAGCCATTGTTTTATTTGATGAATATCGTGGCAAAGGCCTCGAAAGCGATGAAAAAAGTCTTGCTTTCCGGGTCACCTTGCAAGATACTCAGTCTACCCTCCAGGATGAGGCGGTCGAGGCGGCAATCGCTGATCTTGTCGCCGCAGCCAACAAGAAAAACGGCGCGAAACTCCGTGCATGATGACTTGGCGGGAAACAACCACCATGAATGAAGTGAATTCAATCGAACTCCAATCCATTCTTGAAGCGGACCTGAACCGCGCCATGCTTGAAGCCAAGGCGCGGACTCAGTCCGAAAAAGAGCTGCCTACGCTGACCAAGGCGGAACTTGCCGAACTGCTGTTCGAGCATGTCGGCTTGAACAAGCGTGAAGCCAAGGATATGGTGGAAACCTTCTTTGACGAAATCCGCAATGCCCTGGAGCGAGGTGAATCCGTGAAGTTGTCCGGTTTCGGCAATTTCCAGTTGCGCGACAAGCCACAGCGTCCGGGCCGCAATCCCAAGACCGGAGAGGAAATCCCCATCACTGCGCGCCGCGTGGTGACTTTCCATGCCAGCCAGAAGCTGAAGGGCATGGTCGAAACTTCCCGGCACCTGCCTTCAATACGCATCGCCTGACCTGAAACTGGAACTCCATGAACGAGCGAACCAGCAAGCCAGAGACGGCCGCATTGCCTCCGATTCCGGCAAAGCGCTATTTCACCATTGGTGAAGTCAGCGAGCTTTGCGGCGTCAAACCGCATGTGCTGCGTTACTGGGAACAGGAATTCACGCAACTGAAGCCGGTCAAGCGCCGCGGCAATCGTCGCTATTACCAGCATCATGAAGTATTGCTCGTGCGTCGTATCCGCGAGCTTCTTTACGAACAGGGCTTCACGATCAGCGGTGCGCGCAACAAGCTTGATACCCGCCTTACCGAAGCCGTCGTTTCTTCCCACACCGAAAAAACGGCTCAAGCAGTTCCATCCATCACCGGGCTCGATGCAATTCGAAGCGAGCTCCGAGAGATCCTTGCCTTGTTGACCGTCTGACTGCGTTGACAGACGCGGCAGGGCATTTTCCCTTCGCATTCCCGTTGCTGAATCATTGAGCCTGCATCAAATTGATGCATGCTTGCCTCTTCTCACTCATTCCACATCAAAGCCTCCGAACGAGGGCAGCATTAAAGTTTCTAAAGTTATCAAGCGTATAACCGCAATCCGGCGGTGACTGCTGGTGAGGCAAGGAAATTACATGACAGATCAGTTGAGGCCGCGCGAGTTGTCTTCGCGTCCGCCGGTTGGCATGGGCCAGGTTTTCAAGCCCGGAAGCGAAGATCGGCCGCTTCCGTTGCTGACAAGATTCGGCGACCTGTACGGGGCGTCCGAGTGCATGCAGAAATTGTTCCACATGATCCAGAAGGTCGCTCCTACGCGCGCCAATGTTCTGGTATCGGGTGAGAGCGGAACGGGAAAGGAACTGGTTGCCAGCACGATACATGGCATGAGCGACCGGCGCGACAAGCCCTTTGTCGCGCTGAATTGCGGCGCTGTATCGTCGCAGTTGATCGAAGCGGAATTGTTCGGTCACGAGAAAGGCAGTTTCACTGGAGCAGTCCGCATGCACAAGGGCTGCTTCGAGCGCGCTAGCAGCGGCACGCTCTTCCTCGACGAGGTCACCGAAATGTCGATGGAAATGCAGGTGAAACTGCTGAGGGTGCTCGAGACCGGCAAGATCTCGCGCGTCGGAGGCGATTCAGAGATCGAGGTCGATGTACGGGTAATTGCCGCCACCAACCGTGAACCGGCCGACGCGGTTGCCACGGGCTTGATGCGAAGCGATCTTTACTATCGTCTTGCCGTGTTTCCTATCTACATGCCGGCGTTGCGCGAAAGAGGACAGGATATCGAGCTGCTCGCCCATCTCTTTCTAAGCCAGCTGAACGCACAGGAAGGAGAGGAAAAAATCTTTGCGCCTTCGTCACTTGATTTCATGAGCACATACGCGTGGCCCGGAAACGTGAGAGAACTGAAGAACGCGGTGCAACGCGCCTTCATTCTTGCAGAAAAAGAGCTTGAACTGTTCCATGATTCTGCTGCGGGCAGGCCAGCACCCTGCGTGAATCGCGAAGACTGCATTTCACTGGATATCGGGAGCGGATTGGCGGAAGCCGAACGAAAGATCATTTATGCCACCTTGGACTATTGCGGCGGGAACAAGACGCGTACCGCAGAGATGCTTGGTATCAGTCTGAAGACACTGTACAACCGCCTGAACGAGTATGAAGGTGAAGAGAGGGCGGCTCCTGAAGGAGACGCGATGTCGCCGGGTGCCGGCACTTCGCTTAACTGAAACTCGTGTGGGAAAGGGCTACGCATTTTAGGAAATGCGCGTATTGCAGTACGGCGTGCCAGGTTTGCAGGTATCGGTTTTTCTGAATGGTTGAGCCGACCTGTTTTGATGAAGTGCAACACAAGGCCAAAAGGAGACTGATGTGGAAACAAATGGAAAAACCAATTATCAACCTATTGACGGCAGCAGCGACGGCGCGAAAAAAACGGAGCAGGTCAGCAGCACCGCACACCAGGCAGTGGACCGTCTCGCCTCTGGAGCGCATCGCACGGTGGACCGGTTGTCCGCAGCCGCTGGTTCGGCCATAGGAAGCCTCTCTCAAGGCCGCGAACAGGTGACGGTAAAGGGATCGGAACTGGTGGACGAGGTGAGAAATTATGTGCAGGCGAATCCTCTTGCTTCGATCGGTATTGCGGCGGCGGCCGGATTCATCCTCAGCCGGATCATAGGCTCTTCCGAAGCGGAATAGATGCCGCCGACTGGCGGCACGGCCTGCGGCTGTTTCAAGGCAGCATGGTCGTCTCTACGGCCGGCCACGGAACCAGAGCAATATAGAGATTCCGTGCCTGGCCATTAGTGGCTGATCAGCGATGTTGCTAAGACGATGAATATTGATCAAATGCTTGCTGTTGCTTATCCAATGCAACATCCGCCTTGCTTTCGTAATCCTACCGATGGATCGTGAAGTTTCTCGTTGAACGTAAACGATCCTTTCTGACCAATCAAGGATAAGGAAAGGAACACGACGATGGACAAAAACCGAATCAAGGGCGCAGCCAAGCAAGTGGCCGGCAAGATTCAAGAAGGTGCTGGCAGGGCGACAGGCAGTGATGAGCATATCGCGCGTGGGAAGGGCAAGCAGGTTGAGGGAAAAGTGCAGGAAGGAGTCGGCAAGGTAAAGGACGCCGGACGTGCCGCAGCCAAGAAGCTGCACTAAATAACGACGATCGGCTTATTGCTTCAATCAAGCAGGCATCAAAATTGAAACCGGCGGCTCCTTAGAAAGGGCCGCCGGTTTCTTACATCAGCATGAAAGCGCCGCAATCTATAACCGGTCGCCGCTGATGACGCGTACGAGGATGGCAACGATGGCCAACACCAGCAATACGTGAATGAATCCTCCAAGCGTGTAAGAAGAGACCAGGCCGAGAAGCCACAGAATCGCGAGGACCACAGCAATGGTATATAACATGACAGTTCCTTTCAGAAGAAATAACGAATTCCAGATTCCATAAACCGCTGAGAAACAACAAGCAAGCGACGTTACTCTGCCACGTGCCCTGCACACTCCTATTTATCGACCCGATTGCCGATCACGCCGCCGACCGCTGCACCGCCAAGCGTTCCGGCCGTGCTTCCTCCTGTTAATACCGACCCGGCCACACCGCCTACCCCGGCACCGATAGCCGTGTTCTGTTCCCTTTTGGACATGCCGGAACAACCGTTCAGGGCCACAAGCATCAGTACCGCCAATGCAAGAGAAGATTTACGATTCGCTTTCATAAGGACACCTCGCACACAAATCAATCAAGTCACTATGCGTCATCAGAGTGTGCAATTCGTAGGCCATTGCCAGGCGCCGCAATGGCGGCATAGGTCGAATCACTAACCTGCCGAACCGTGCGCCGACAACAGGCCAACGCCGCAGAACAAATTACACATTGCTATAGCCTGCCGGTAAGCAGCATGATTAGAAGCACTATGACGGCGATTCCGGCAATACTACTGGGGCCGTATCCCCAACTGCGGCTGTATCCCCAGCTTGGAAATACGCCAACCAGTGCCAGAACAAGCAAGATCAGCAGAATGGTTCCTACGCTCATATACGCTCCTGGTGAGTCATACTCTTTATTCAGAAAGAGCCGCCGGACGGGACCGACAGCTCCTTGCTACTGCCATCAATAGGCATACACGCGCCCGTTTTCGATACGGACGCGGCTTCCAACACGCAGATCGCCGATGGCTTCTTGCTGGAGGGTCTGATAACTGCCGTTATCGAGCCGCACGCCCACTTGGTACACCTGTACCTGCGGCTGTGCATTCCCTTGCATACGGCTGCCTACCATTGCGCCGCCAACCGCGCCGGCGACTGTCGCTGCCGTGCGGCCGCGGCCACTGCCGACTTGATTGCCCAGGACGCCGCCGACAACGCCGCCCGCAACAGTGCCCAAGCCGGTGCCGCCGCCGCTGCTGGTCTGCGCGATTTGAATGGAATCCACAACGCCGTAGGAACTTGAATACACCGGAGTGCTGGGATACTGCGAGATGGGCGCCGTGCTATGGGAAGCGCAGCCGCCCAGCATGACTGCTGCGGCCATGGCCGCCATAACGATTTTCTTGCTCATCATATTTCTCCTGTCGATTTACGCATTGCCTTCATCAGGCTTCAAGGAAGTTCATGTCGCGATGCAATTCCTGACGACATATCACTCGGAACGCATTGCGGCCGCCTTCGCGACTTGCAACTCAAGATGCGAAAGTTAGAAGCCAGGAAAACCACGAAGTTGCTTTCACGGCACGTGATTAATTGCAAACATTCGTATCAGATCAGCTTATCTCTTCTGGAGGCAGGCCCAGTTCCCGACGCAAATCTTTCTTCGCGGCCACTAAGCGTTGCCCCAACGCATTCAAATCGAGATCGGAGTTACGCGCTTCCTTGAACATCTCGTTCTCTTCTTCTTTGACATGATGTTCAATCTGTTCGCCCAGTACTTTCAACTTTGCATCGAACATTGGGTCAGAAGGCTCCAGCCTGCCGATCTGCTCGATCAGGTCCTTCGCGCCATCGTGCTCAACC
This sequence comes from Paucimonas sp., assembly GCA_029266815.1. GTDB lineage: Bacteria > Pseudomonadota > Gammaproteobacteria > Burkholderiales > Burkholderiaceae_D > JAQSWC01. Next base: position 11,020 of record JAQSWC010000002.1, on the reverse strand, counting down.
TGCGCTTCATTCAATAGATCCTCTTCATCGATCGCCTTGCGTAGCGCCGGGTAGAACACGCTTTCCTCGATCATCATATGAATGAGCAGATCGCCGCAGACCTGCTTCGCAAGCTCGAATTTTTCGGCGGAAGACGCGGATTCCTTCAGGTCTTCGATTTTCTTGAACAGTGCCTGGGCTTTCTTGTGGTCGCGCGTCAGCAGCAGGATGGCATCCTGGGACGGGTTGGCATTTGAGAGTTCGGTTGTCGAGGTAATCGTGGTCATGGCTCGTCGCACTGGGAGTGGAGATACATTGACCTTAAGCGTGCGTGCGCACCGCATGTTGCGTTACTTCACAGCGACATGGAGCGAAGCGGGAAAACCGAAAGCCGCTTGAAAGGAGTCAAGCGCGCTTGCGCAGCGGCAATCGTTCAGTTGACGACGATGGTCTTGTTGCGGCCACTTCTTTTGGCTTCGTACAGGGCCGCGTCGGCCTTGGCAAACAGGTCATGGACCGAGAGCTGTGCGGAGGGCACCAGAGTGGCCATGCCTACGCTGACCGTCACCACGCTTGAGGTCGGTGAGGCGGGGTGGGGAAGCGCCAGCGAACTGACGGCGCGGCGTAGGGAGTCAGCGACACGGAACGAATGCGCGGTATCGAACTCGGCGAACACCATAGCGAATTCCTCTCCACCGTAACGCGCCGCGAGGTCGGTCGAGCGCCGGGCAAACTTGCGTATTTCAACAGCGATGCGTTGGAGGCAGCGGTCACCCGCGAGGTGTCCCAGCTCGTCGTTGTATTGCTTGAAGTGGTCGACATCGATCATGGCTAGTCCAATTGCCTTGCCCGAGCGCTGTGCCCGCTGCCATTCCTGGCTGACGAAATCATCGAGATGGCGGCGATTCGAGATTCCGGTCAGCGGATCGTTGCGGATCATACGCCGAAGTTCGTCCTGTGAGGCCTTGTGCGTGGACATATCGTGCATCACGCCTACGAACAGCGGTTCGCGCAGAAAGATGCGACTGAGCGAGAAATCGACCGGAAATATATTGCCGTCGGGTCGCCTGATCTCGATCTCCTTTTGCGAGAAAAAGGCGCGTTGGGCTTCGCCGCTCCCGGCGGTTTCGTCGAGCATGTAGCGGATGAGGCTTTGAGCGAAAGTCGGCGGAAGCAGGTTGGTGATGGAGCGGCCTGTCACGTCCTCCTCCACCTGGCCGATGAGGTGCAGGGCCGCCGGATTCACGAAACGGACCACGCCTTCAGGCGTGAACATGAGCAGCCCCTCGCTCATGTTGTTGACGATGGCACGAAATTCCTCAGTCTGACTGCGCTGCCACTTGAGCAGGCGGCTATTCTGAATATGAGTGCGAACTCGTGCACAGACTTCCTCGCGGCGCAGTGGCTTGCCGATATAGTCGACTGCGCCAGCCCTGAACCCCGCCACTACATCTGCGGTTGCAGAGTGGGCCGTGACGAACACGACGGGAATGCTCGCTGTCGCAGAATCCTGCCGCAGGGCATAGCAGGTTTCGAAACCGTTCATGCCGGGCATGCTCACGTCCAGCAGGATCAGGTCCGGTGAATACTGGCGCGCGATCTTGATCGCATGTTCGCCGGTCATTGCGGCGTAGAGCTGATAGCCTTCCGGCGCGAGCATGCCGCGCAGCACGCCGATGTTTTCCGGCAGGTCATCGACTATCAGGACTGATGCCTCGCCTCCGACATTCCCGATCATGGCGTGTCATCCTTTTCAAGTATGCGACACAGGCCTTCCATGTCGAAGCGGTCCAGATTCTCCTTGAGCAGGCTTGCCAGGGATTCTGAGCCGGGTACCTGACGTTTCAGCTCGGTGATTTCCGTCTCCAGCCCGCTGATCCACCCCGATTTCGCGGCCGACAGAAGGCGATCGCGAAGAGCGTCCGGCAGCCTGATCTTCACCTCATTGGCGGCAGAAGGAGCGGGTGTAGTGCAGGCATGGACAAAATCCACGCCCAGCAGTCGCGACAAACACTCAAATACCGTTTCGAAGTGATACGGCTTGCCGATGATGTCATCGAAGCCGAGCGACCGGTATTGTGGTCGCTCATCGGCGTTGGCCGACGCGCTGACCGCGATGCATGCCGGCGGATCGGGAAAATCTTCCCTGAGGTGCCGCAGCGCCGTCTTTCCATCCATGACAGGCATCAAGAGGTCCATGAAGACGAGGTCATAGCGGTGCCGTCGACATTCTTCGAGCGCCTCTTCTCCGTTTTTCGCCTCGTCGACCTTGACGCCGAGGTTGCGCAGGAAAGACCCTAGTACATGGCGGTTGACGGCAACGTCATCTACCACCAGAAAACGATAGTCTTGCGCATTGCGAATGCCGACCACGTTTTCATACGTGGACGGAGCCGCTGCTACTGGGCCTTGAGCTTCGATCAGCCTGAGCCGAAAATGGAAGCGGCTTCCTCGATGAGGCTGCGAATCGACCTGCAGGCTGCTGCCCATGAGATCCAGTTGGCGCTTGGAGAGGGCAAGCCCGAGGCCCGTGCCGCCTTTTCGCCGTCCGGCCTGTGTTTGCTGGAACGGTTCGAACAATCGTGTTTGATCTTCCGCCGACATGCCGATGCCCGTGTCGCTTACTTCGAATTCAAACCAGTGGTCTTCAAGAGCGCGCACGCTCAAGCTGACGCTGCCGGTTTCAGTAAATTTCACTGCGTTGCCCAACAGGTTGGTTAGTACCTGGCGCAGCTTGCCCGCGTCGCCCCGGACCGGACGGCTTACCGGCAAATCGGTACAGGAAATCCAATGCAGCCGCTTTTCTTCGCAGCGCAGGGTGAACATGCGGGTCATCTCCGTACAGAGCACGGCCAGGTCGAAATCGCCTGTTTCCATCGGCGACTGACCGACCTCGATCTTGGAAAGGTCAAGCACATCGTTGACCAGTTCAAGCAGGTGGTTTCCCGACTGTTCGATGGGGACCACGATGTTTTTCAAGTCCGGAGGCAACCGGGCGTCGCGGCGCAGCAGTTGCGCATAACCGATCACGGCATTCAGCGGCGTTCGGATTTCGTGCGACATATGGGCGAGGAAAAGCGATTTTGCCGCGGTAGCCGCTTCCGCCAGATCTTTCGCCTGCTCCAGCTCCCGCGTTCTTTCCAGTACGCGCCGTTCAAGCTCCTCGTTTTGCCGCAGGAGCCGGCCTTCGAAATCGCTGCGTTCTATTTCAGCACCGACCCGTCCTGAAAAGAGTCCGAGCAAGGTATTCGCAAGAGCGGGAAGGGAATACGGCTGACGATTCAGTATCGCCATCACGCCGATTGCGCTGCCATCATTAGCATAAAGTGCGACGCCGAAGCAGCAGTTGATGCCGAGCTCTCGGAGCAGAGCGTCATTCGGGAACTCGTCGCGAGCCTCTGCCGGACAGTAGCAGCTAGCATTGAGCAATGCTTTTTGCATTGCAGTGGCACTCACTTCATAGCTTGCAGGAGGAAGCAACCCCGAGGCTGAGCACCTTACCAGGCTGTCCATTTTTTCGCCTTCCGGCGACAGCCGGCCGATCATAACGAAGTCGCCGCCCAGCACTTTTGTCAATTGGCGCGCCAGCAGTTCGAGATAAGACTGGCCTGCAATTGATCCGGTTGCGTTGATGATCTGGCGAGCCGACTGTTCTATGAGCTCCTTCTCTGCAAGGCTCTGACGCAGTTGCTCGCTGAGTTGGAGGTTTTCCTTCTGAAACCGTTCCCGTTCCCGATTCAGCAAAGCTCGCGCGGCAATGCCCGCGAGTTGAGTGGCGTGCATGACATCGTCCGGATCCCAACTGCGCGCTTTGCACGACTGCTCGCAGCACAGCATGCCTTGTACCCGGCCATGCATGCGAATGGGGGCGATCAATATCGAACGTATGTCTCTTGCCGTCAGGTAGGTTCGAGCCAGCTCGAGCGTGAAAGGGTGGTGAAGCGCATCATGCGCGATCAGTGGCGCAGGCGGGTTCTCGAGCCATTGGAAGAAAAGTGGAAACTCCCCCTTGTCCAGCAACATGGTGGATGGGGTCGACAAACCTGGAGAAGAATGTGTCGCGATGCAATCCAGGCGCATGCCGTCGTTCGAGAGTATCCACAGGTTCGCATGAGCGACCTGCAGAAGTTTCGTCGCGGTTTCCAGCAGATGGCGTCCCGCATATTCGAGATCGCCATCGTCTATCAACCGGTGATTGGACAGCGAAAGCAACATTTCCTCTGGAGCGTCGCCAGGCTTGGCAAAGCGGTCGAATTCCTTGACGCGCGACGGCACGTTGCGCTCGTCGAGCACGCGCTGGATCTGTATGACCTCACTATAGAACGTGCATGCTCCCGCATGGTCTCCGGTCTTCTCGGACCAGTGCGCCATGGACCTTTTTATATTGCGCAACTGCTCTTTCATGTCGGCGCGTTCCGCACGGGCTGCCGCAACCAGCAAACAATCCATGCCTCGCTGGATATCTCCCAAGACGCACCATGCTTCGCCAAGGGAGAAATGAATCATCATTTCTCCCCAGAGGAAATTGACGCTCTGTGCGATGGGTAACGCTTCGTCGAGATTTCTTACAGCGCCTTGAGGATCGCCGCACATACGCTTGAGGTCGCCGAGACGGTGGAGGCACTCGGCGATATGGTTCAGGAAATTTTCTCGTCTGGCAATGACGAGTGCGGCCTCTATGGTTTTCGTGGCTTCATCAAGCTTTCCGAGCGAGGTCTGGTTGACGCCGAGATTGATCAATGTGGAAGCGCGGCTGAAGTAAGCGTCTTCCGGCAATTGCGCCAGCACCTGCTCGAAAACCTCCTGCGCCCGTTCGCAGTCGCCCAGGGCGAAGTAAATCTGTCCGATGCTGATATACGCATCCGCCCACACGTCGTCGCGGCCGGCGAGCTCGGCGGTTTCCATGGCGCGGCCCATGGCCTGCATGGCTTTGCGATACTCAGCCTGTCCGTAATAATAGCGGCCCATGCGCTCGAGCAGGCGCGATGCCTCACTGAACTGGTTCATCGACGTTGCCAGTTCGAGCGCCATGGCGATCTCGTTGTGGAAAGTGCGCGGATCGAGAAGGAAGTTGCCCCAGCTCTCCGCTTTGGCCAGCAGCATGACCGCTTTTACCTGAGCAGGCCTGTGGCACAGGTTCTTCGCCGCTTCCAGTGCATCAAAGCAGGTATTGACTGCGTCGGGTGAGCCGTGAAGTGCGGCCTCTGCCTTGGCAAGCGCGCGATCGAGATCGTCAGGCGTATTCAGCGGAATTTGCGTCTTTGCCAAATGAGACCTCGCGTCCATGGTGGGGCCGTTCGAAACTCGGGGCCAAACGAGTTTTCTCTTGATCATTTCAACAGATGTACTTCCGAAACACAATCATGTGCGTTCGAATATGCAACGTAGAGTGTGCAATGAATCCTTAATTAACAATTGCTCGCGTAGAGCGCACGAAAAATGTTACGGCGCCATGAGGATTGACGGTGCCTGACATGCCTCTTTGCCAAGTGAACTCAAGTACGGCGCCGCCACGGGCAGAATCCGGACGGGAAGGCGAGAAAGAAAAGAAAAGAAAAAAGCCGGCAAGTGAATCCACTTAACCGGCTTTTTCAGAGTGAGTGGTCGGGGCGAGATGAGTCGAACATCCGACCCCTTGCACCCCATGCAAGTGCGCTACCAGGCTGCGCTACGCCCCGACGAAGTGCGAATTATAGCAGAGCATAAATGTCTTTCGCTATGATTCCATTGTTTTGACAAGAAGGTTTTTCGATCATGGGCAAAGAAATCGAACGCAAGTTCCTTGTGCAAGGCGAAAGCTGGAAACGCCTGGCGGAGCCGGTGTTGATCATGCAGGGATATCTTTCCTCAGATCCCGCGCGCACTGTGCGTGTCAGGCTGGAAGCGGAAAAGGGCACCTTGACCGTCAAAGGGCCGGTCTCGGGCGTGAGCAGAGGCGAGTGGGAGTATTCGATTCCTGCGAAAGACGCGAGGGAACTCCTTGAAACCTTATGTCACACGCCATTGATACACAAACATCGCTACAGAATTCCTGCAGACGGACTGATGTGGGAGATTGACGAGTTCTTCGGAGATAACGCGGGACTAGTCGTCGCAGAGATCGAGTTGAGCGCCGAAGACCAGCAATTCGAGCTGCCGGCGTGGCTGGGCGAAGAAGTCAGCGGCGATCCGCGTTATTTCAATTCAAACCTATTGCGGCATCCGTATTCGCAATGGCAAGGCCGCTGATCAGGCCTCAATGGAAATGGCCAGTGGTCTGCGGCAGGTCTTCGGGCATTTCGGCATGGGCCAATTCACCGGACAAATCCGGAAACAAGGCCGCGCCACAGTCTTCGCACGACTCCATTGAGAAACAGCCCTTGTGATGCTTGATGTGAACGATGCCGCAGGCACGAAGCAGCGCAAAAATTTCCTCAAGCGGTGTCAGGTCCGCGTCGCTGGACGGCGCCAGCAGCGCCTTGGTTTCAGGATCCAGCGGCATACCGAGAGGCTCGTCTTCGTCTTCCTGCCCGTATAGGGGCCATACGACGCCGTATACCACGTCAGGCGTGTTCCTTACCAGGAAACCTATTCTGTATTCGTCGACGCGTCCTTCCGTCGGGTCGGCGCCAAAGCCGCCTACGCTTGCGTGAAGCATGTCGGCGCCGGTGCCGAGAGCATTCGTCAGATAGTTAACTGCGGCCTTGATCGAAATCGGACGGATCTGCTTGTCAGCTTCCCGACACGCCACGTGATAGGCATCTGGCAGAAGCAGTTCAACGCCGCAGCCCTGAAGCAGTCGAGCGATGTTTGGCGTCGCCTGCGTCCGCCATTGATTGAGCGACTGTTCTCGTCCGTCAGGCGCCGTGCTGTCTTGCCAGGCGAAGACGGGTTCTCCGCTTTTCACTGCTACGCATGCAATCAGGTAGCGTGTGTCCGCGAGAAAGGGAACGGTTTCGGCGGGATGCGCCGGCCCTTTGGCAGTCGCCTTCCTCAGTGCCGAACGCGCGAGCTGCTGCGTTATTGCAAAGGTGTCGGCATGACTGCGCGGGAGCTGGTCTATGGAGTACAGATGCGGAGCAATTGCAAGCTGGGCGCCGGATGCCAGCACATGTCCGTACAGGTGCGCCGAGAGCGTGTCGACCACCTCTTGCGTGAGCAGGCCGGAACCGATGGCAAAGCGGGTCCACGCGAGTATGGGCGCCGCAATCAGGAGGCAGTCGTAGGATTCTCCGTCCTGTTCGAGCACGCACGATTCGCTGACTGCCTCTACCGAGTCCATCAATGCATCATATGCGGGGGAGCGCTGCTTGAACGCATGTTCCAGCGCAGCGTCAACTACGTCCTGATGATGATTTTTCATCAGCCGCTGTAGCAATGCGTCAAGTCGTCTTTCCCAGGCGCGTTCTTCCAGACGGCTGCCTGCCTGTGCCAGCGCCTGCGCCAGCGACACGAGCTTCTGGCTGTCTGCCGACAGCTTGAGCGAATAAGTTTTGGATGAGCGGCGCATGGCTTAGTAAGGAAAGTAGGCTTGCAGAATTTATCCGAGGAACGCCAACCGCGGCTTGCGTTTCGGCATATTTTTCAGTCTCGCGGCTTGGGTTCGACGCCGCCGCGAAGCACGACTGTGGTGCCAGTCGTCGATTGAGTGACTCGCGAAGGCCGTTCGTACTTTGCCGCCGAGTTGATACCGCGGGTTGCAGTCTGGGCATCGGCGGGAGCCGTTTCTCCCGCCATCCGGGCGGGTGTGGAAGAATGCATCGAATTCTCGCCCTGCGGGCCGCTGCCGCCGTTCAATAGCGCAAAAATCACGACTGCAGCCAAACCCCCGGTTACTGCAAGCACTTTCCACATGATCGATCTCCTTACGGCTGGCGCGTGCGTCTGAACGCACGCGCCGTTGGCTTTTTACGCAGCCAGCAGTTGACGCAGCACGAACGGCAGGATGCCGCCATGCTTATAGTAGTCCACTTCAATAGGCGTATCGATGCGCAGCAGCAGCCTGACCTTTTTAGTCTCGCCGCCTGCACGCTTGATCACCAGCGTGACTTCCTGCTGGGGCTTGATCTCGCCTTCGATGCCTTGCAGGTCAAAGGTCTCGTCGCCCTTGATGCCCAGCGACTGAACGCTGTCTTCGCCCAGGAACTGCAGCGGCAGCACGCCCATGCCGACCAGGTTGGAGCGATGGATGCGCTCGAACGAACGCGCTACCACGGCTTTCACGCCCAGCAATTGGGTGCCCTTGGCCGCCCAGTCACGCGAAGAGCCTGTGCCGTATTCCTCGCCACCGAAGATCATGGTCGGCACGCCGTCGGCAATGTATTTCATCGCGGCGTCGTAGATAGACATTTCCTGGCCGCCGGGCTGGTGCACCGTGATACCGCCTTCTACGCGCGAACCGTCCGGCTTGGCCGGGATCATCAAGTTCTTGATGCGCACATTGGCGAAGGTGCCGCGCATCATCACTTCATGGTTGCCGCGGCGCGAGCCGTAGGAGTTGAAGTCGGCCTTTTGCACGCCATTTTCCAGCAGCCATTTGCCTGCCGGGCTGGATTCCTTGATGGAACCGGCCGGGGAAATGTGGTCGGTCGTGATCGAGTCACCGAATACGCCCAGCGCACGCGCGCCGGAAATGCCGGTGGCTGCCGCCTTCGGCTCCATGCCGAAATCCTCGAAGAACGGGGGCTCTGCAATGTAGGTCGATTTCGGCCAGTTATAGACCTGGCCCTTGGCCACGCCGCTGATCTTTTCCCACAGCTTGCCCGGCGCACCCTTGACGTCCTCGTAGTTCGCCTTGAATACCTTGGAATTCATCGCGAACTTCATCAGCTTGTTGACTTCCTGCGAAGTCGGCCAGATGTCGCCGAGGTAGATATCCTTGCCGCCCTTGCCCTTGCCGACCGGCTCGGTCATCAAGTCCTTGGTGACGTTGCCTGCAATTGCGTAGGCGACGACCAGCGGCGGCGAAGCCAGGAAATTGGCGCGGATGTTCGGGTGGATACGGGCTTCGAAATTGCGGTTGCCTGACAGCACGGCTGCGGCAACGACGTCGTTCTTGACGATGGCTTCGTTCAGCGGCGCGGTCAGGTCGCCGGCATTACCGATACAGGTCGTGCAGCCATAGGCGGTCACGCCGAAGCCGAGCTTTTCCAGGTACGGAAGCAGACCTGCTGCTTCGAGATACTTGGTGACGACGCGCGATCCCGGAGCGAGCGAAGTCTTGATATGCGGCGCGACCTTGAGGCCGGCTTCGACCGCTTTCTTCGCCAGCAAGCCGGCGCCCAGCAGCACGCTCGGGTTCGAGGTGTTGGTGCAGGAGGTGATGGCAGCAATCAGTACGTCGCCGCTCTTGATCTTCACGCCGTCCGATGTCTCGTACTGTGCTTCCAGGTCTTCGGCCTTCTTGTTGAAACCGTTTTCGGCTGTAGGCTTCGAGAAGAGATCGGCGAAGGTCTGCTTTACGCAGCCGATTTCGATACGGTCTTGCGGACGCTTCGGACCTGCGAGCGAAGGAGCGACGGAACCCAGGTCGAGCGATACCACCTTGGTGTAATCGATCTCGCCGGACTTCGGAATACCGAACAGGCCCTGCGCCTTGAAGTACGCTTCGAAGGCTTCGATTTCAGCCTTGGTACGGCCGGTGCCCCTGAAGTATTCGATGGTCTGTTCGTCGACCGGGAAGAAGCCCATTGTCGCGCCGTATTCGGGCGCCATGTTGGCGATCGTAGCGCGATCGGTCAACGACAGGAATTGCGTGCCTTCGCCGAAGAATTCAACGAACTTGCCGACCACCTTTTCCTTGCGCAGCATCTCGGTGATGGTGAGCACCAAGTCGGTCGCCGTCACGCCTTCACGCAGGATGCCGGTGAGGTTCACGCCGACCACGTCAGGCGTGAGGAAGTACACCGGCTGGCCCAGCATGCCGGCTTCGGCCTCGATGCCGCCCACGCCCCAGCCAACCACGCCGATGCCGTTGATCATGGTGGTGTGGGAGTCGGTGCCGACCAGGGTGTCTGGGTAGTACACACCGCCTTTGTTATGCACGCCCCGCGCGAGGTATTCGAGGTTGACCTGGTGGACGATGCCGAAGCCCGGAGGCACCACGCCGAAGGTGTCGAATGCCTGCATGCCCCACTTCATGAACTGGTAGCGCTCGTTGTTGCGCTGGAATTCCAGCTTCATGTTGAGATCGAGCGCCTTCTTCTCGCGGAAGTGGTCGATCTGCACCGAGTGGTCGACGACCAGATCCACCGGTACCAGCGGCTCAATGTTCTTGGGATTCTTGCCCATCTTGCCGGCGACGCCGCGCATCGCAGCCAAGTCGGCTAGCAGCGGCACGCCGGTGAAGTCCTGCAGCACCACGCGGGCCACCACAAACGGAATTTCGTCCACACGCGGCGCTGTTGCTCCCCAGCTTGCCAGTTGCTTCACATGCTCTTCGGTGACCTTCTTGCCGTCGCAGTTGCGCAGCACCGATTCCAGCACGATGCGGATCGAGACCGGCAGACGCGAAAGATCGGTGCCGAGCGCTTTGCCCAGGGCGGGCAGGGAGTGGAACTTGCCTTTCTTGGAACCCGAAATCTTGAATTCCTTCAGCGTGTTCAACGTATTGCGAGACATAAAAGCTCTCCTTGAATGGACGATGTTGTTGAGATGATTAACTACAGTTTCATTCCAGGCTGTCCCGCAACGGCACAGCCCTTATCCTTTTGCCTTCAGTGCTTCTTGCGCCTGTTCTGCGTTCATGCATTCATTCGCAAGCTGACGGCCGTTCTTCGAATCCAGCAGCATGCTCTTGCCCGGGATGCCTATCCAGACCAGCCCGTGCTTCTCGTTTTCATAGCGGTGCGCCCCTGTCTGCGTATCCACGCGCAGGAAGCGCAGCAGCTTTTCCTTCCACCGCACTGCGATCTGGCCTTCGTCTTTGCTCTTGCGGTACACCGTCATCTTTCGCCCCAGCTCGCAGTTCAACTCCATCGCGCTCAATGAAGTTGTATCGAGTTCGGCGCTGTCGTCGGACAGTAATGTGTTTTCCACCTTTGCGGGCTTGGTCTTCTTGAAC